>NZ_JBTNDR010000062.1:0-9672 GCF_054510895.1 Arthrobacter sp. HLT1-20
ACGGCCGGGGAAACTCTCGAGGGTGGGTGGAAGGCGGTTGGGGAGCGGGGCACAGAGCAAGTGTTGGGTGCCACGCTCCTGGGCCACGAATCCAGCAAGGTGGTAGCAGCGGCGTTGCTGGGTGCGCACAACCTAGGCCCGGCGGTCCGGTTCTTTCATAGGCTCCGTCAAGGACGCCCCAAGGCCGCCCGCGGCCTACAACCGAGAAAGTGCCGGCTGCCGGGGCGTCAGTTTAGCGCCGGTTCCCGCCGCGCCGCTAGATGCCCTGTTTCTGGAAGTCGCGGGGAACCACAACCATGGGCACGGGCAAGGAACGCAGAATCTTGTTGGCTGTGGAGCCGATGAAGATTTTTCGGTGCTCGGCCAGGCGGCTGGAACCCACAATGACTAGTTCGCCGGACTTCCAGCCGATGCCGTCCACCGCTTCTTCAATGTTGCGGCCGTGGGCCAGGGTGAGCGTTACTTTGTTGCGTGGCAATCTGGCAGCAGCCTTGGCCAGCACTGTGTTGACGTGCTGTCGGGCCGGGCTCAGGGCATTGTTTAGATCGAAGTCTGCCTGTTCCAGCTGGTCAATCTCCACCACGGAAACCAGCCGCAGCGGGACATTTCGCCGCCCGGCAGCCGTGATGCCGACGTCGAGCACGGCCTGCCAACCTTCACGCATGCCTGTCATGACTGTCAGGCGGGTGAGCGGGTCCCTGCGGTTGTAGCCGCGCGGGGCCAGCGCCACTGGGACGGGGGACGCGTGCAGCAGCCCGTTCGCCACCGAACCAAGCGTGAACCGCTTGAACACGCCGTTGCTGGCGGCACCCACCACAATGAGCGCGGCGTCATCTTCTTGGGCTACGTCGATCAGGCCGTGCACAAAGGATTCGGCCGAGTGGGAGGAGAAGGTGGCGCTGACGTCGCCGGGGACCATGGCCAAGGCACGTTTCTCCATGTCCGGGTCAACAGCCTTGCCCCCATGCGTGACGTTGACCAGGTGCAATTCCGCTCCTTGGGTACGTGCAATGACCCCCGCAAGAGCGACGGCATCCGCGCCGCGCTCATCGGGGCGGTATCCGACAACATATTTCATAAATTCGACCCTTCGGCAGGCCCCGTGGACGCAGCTTTACCACGCGCACGCCGGGACGTTCGTAGCACTGACTGTACAGCCGCCGGGCCGGTGCCGGACAGGGTTTTCGTAAGTGATTTTGTGGTGGGGTGTTCGACGCCGGCGGGAGACAGGGCTGCCGCGCATCCCGTTGGGGTGTTTCGGTGGCGGGTTGGGAGCGGTTCCCCGAAGATTCCGCCACCGAAACCTCCTGTGTGTTTAGGGCGTCCAGGAGAGGGACTTGCCCTTGTCGCTCAGCGCGCCAAGCCACGAAACACTGGAGTAGCCGCCCTTGTTCGAGCCGGTGGTTCCGACGTTTTCCCAGATTCTCATTGCACATCCGCTTTGAGGCTTCATGGCGCTGGCACGGTTACTCCAGCCGAGATCTGCCAGATTATGGTATTTCCATGTGCCGCCGCCGCACGATGCGGCCGAGTTGGCAGTGGCAGTGAAGACCTGGTTGCCGCCACCATAGTTGATGTCGTCATAGAGGTATCCGAGGATTAGGGTCACCGCCAGTGGCGCAACCCCTCTGGCATTCTGACTCAACTCCTCGAAAGCAGCTTTGTACTCTGCGGCCGTGCTGGCCTGGATGACTGGCGTGCCAGTCAAGACTTCCGTTGCAGCGACCCAATCGTCGCCTTGGGGATAGCAGTTCTGCATTCCTGTAGCGACTTGAATGACACAGGTTTGACTGGCTTGGGCCAGGGTTTCGGTGGCTTGTGTGGCCGCAGTTGCGGGGGGCACCGATCCGAACCCGAACCCCGCCACTGATAAAAGTGTCACGGAGAAAGCCAAACTTTTTCCCAAAATCTTCAATTTTAGTTCCTTCAAATTGTGCCTTAATATGATCTAAGGCACCTGCCGCTTTCGTCGCAGCGGCTACGTCATTCTGGTTTTCAGTAACTCTTCGACGGGAGAACTGTGCCCCAATCTTACTGGCTTCCAGGCAATCGAAGCTTTACTTTTTCACAGATTTCCTCCTGGGACAGCACTCTTCCGGTTGCGTCGGTCAAGGGAAACACTCCCAGAATATTGTTCGGCTGCATGCAGACACCCAAAGGCGGCGCCGTAGTGATGGGCCCGCGATTTTCTTCCGGCTCAACTGTTTTCCCCGGTATCAGATACCCGTACGCCCAGATGGCTCCGCAATTGCTGATCGCCCCCTCAATATTCAAAGCAGTTTCGCCATCCACCAGCGCAACATCGGTATAACTTGAGTCAGATGATTGGGCGCTGTAACAACGAACGGTGAACTGGGTTTGGTGGAGCGTGGCAGGGATGATGATGGCCCCGGCCGTGATGCCCACGGCCAGAACCCCCGCGCTGGTGATTAGGCCAATCTTGCGCCGCTTGGCACCTTGCTTTCTCTTGATGATGGAGTGTTGAGTGGCGTCCCAAATACGGTCCATATCACTGCTGGTGGGCCAGTTCTGTTCTTGTGAATTCGACATGGTTCCTCCTTCAGGCAGCACTGTTGAGTAGGGCGCGGAGTTTGGACTTGAGCCGTGAAAGTCTGTTGCTCAGGGCAGATCGGGTAATGCCCAAGCGTTCTGCCGCGTCCTCGTAGCGCAGGCCCTCAATAAGGCAAAGGTGGAAGATTTCCTGGTCCGTAGTTGACATGCCGGCAATTTCCTTGGAAAGGCTCGCAACGAGGGCTGCATCAATGACTTGATCCTCCATTGCTCTCGAGCCGTGCCGGAGGTGGGGAAAGTCGTCTATCGAGGAATGGGTGCGTTTCCATTCCTTCTTCTGAATGTTGCGGCAGTGCAGTCGGCATACGGTGGCAAGCCACGGCATGAGTGAGGTATCGGCGAGTTCTATGTGCTTGGATTTTTCCCAAAGCAGGATGAATGTGGCCTGCACAGCATCTTCGCTGAGTTCTTTGGAGCCAAGGAAACGACGGGCAATCAAAGCAACTGACGTGAAATGGCGATTGTAGATGAGACGAAATGCCTCTTCATTGCCCTTCCGGATAAGGGGCAGCAGATCGACGTCTAAGGTCATGTCACCGGCTGCTGGCGCATCCGTATGCTGTGACATGACACCCCCCAATTTCTTATCGATCTGCTGCCCTCATATCTATATATGTCCCCAGAATGAGAAACGGCTCAGAATACTTTGAAAAGTTTTATGAGAATCTGCATGGGGCAGCGACGCGCATACTCTGCACTGCAATGTTGGCAGAGAGAACGGGGACTGGCCAGTCAACCGTGGGGCCATCGGTGCCGCATCGCTCAGGTCCGCGCAAGGAGACCACACTGTGTCGGTGACGGATAAAGGCCTAGGTAGCGGGTATCATTGACAGAGAAGCCCCACCGGGTCGTCCCCCAATAGACCCGGTGGGGCTTCCTCCATGCCCGGCGGTGGCGAGCAGCCAAGACGTTCTAGCTGGACTCAACCTTGGGTTCGTGCACCGTGCTGGCCGGGCGCCGTGAACTTGCGTGAATCAGCACACCCCACAGCAGTGTCCCTGCGCCGGTCAGGGTCAAAGGACCGGCCAAAGTAGCAATCTTCTGCGGCCACGGGATGTCTTGGAACATGCCGTCGCCCACAGACTGGGTGCCCAACGCCAGCGGAAACATCAGCTGGGCAAACAACACAAAAGCTGCACATGCCAGCAAGATGCCACCTGCAGCAAAGGCCGGAGTGGCGGACAACGCCACAGGACCCGTGGACTCGTTGGGGCGCACCACCACCAAGATGGCCAACACGACCAAGCCAAACACGGCCAGGTTTGGCTGTGCCTGATTGAGAATTACTATCCATGGGATTGGCCAGTCCCGGTAGGTGGAGTTGCTCATGGCCTCCATGTTGGGTGGAAAGAAGTCATGGTAGAAAACTGACAGAACCGTCGCCGCCACAGCACAGATGGCCACGGATGCCATACCGGCCCGCATTGCCTTGGCGTGCTCCGGATGCTGCCTTGATCCCCTGAACAGCATGAATGCCACTAGGGCGGCACCGGCCACAATGAGCGGCAGCCCCACATCCAGGATCAGCCATCCCCAGGGTGTTACGGGCATCCCAAGAAAATCTTCCGGCGCTGCCTGCTTGGCAGCCGGAATCACAGTGCTCGCATTGAGGACAAAACCCCGGCTGCCATGCTCACCACGGCGGCAGTGATGCCAACAAACCATGTCCGCAGGGTCCATGGCGCCTGTGCTGGAGTCGGCCCCTCCACAAGCGGCCCCTGGGCGTGGTCCGTGTGGGCTTCCAATGATTCGGGCCCAGTGTTGGGAACCGCATCAAGGAGCACGGGAGATCGGGACGGTGGCTCGGGGATGGTTCGGGATCCCGAACCACCAACTGGAAATGATTCTGTGGGGACACTTTTCGGCTCGGGAACATCATCACCACCGGGCTGGAACATTGCCGGATAACGATCGTCAAAACCCATGTTGTCCATGCCCACCCCAATGCGCCGTGCCTCTTACAGAAGATTCCTCCAAGACTACCCAGCACCGGGCATCGCGCTTCTTTGTGACAACAAAGCGGGACCCCAAGTGGGAAAAGTGTCTCCCCGGGGGGCCGCCGTGGGTCCCCACACCCTCCCAACTGCCAGCGCACTCGCAGAGGGCCCGACGGGCGCGTGGGCCCGTTAAGTTGCTTAGACTACTGCGCGGATCGCGTCGCAGAGGACGTCCAGGCCGTCGTTCAGGAGCTCGTCGCCGATGACCAGCGGGGGCAGCAGGCGGATGACGTTTCCGTAGGTGCCGCAGGTCAGGATGACCACACCGGCCTGCAGGCAGGCGCCAGCGATGGCCTTGGCGGCCTCGGCGTTGACTTCCTTGGTGGTGGCAGCCGTGCCGGGCTTGACCAATTCGATCGCCATCATGGCGCCGCGGCCGCGGATTTCACCAATGATGTTGGCCGCGCCCATTTCCTCAACGAGTGCCGTGAAACGGTCCGTGACAACCTTTTCAATGGTGGCGGCGCGACCGTTGAGGTCGTGCTCCTTCATGGTCTTGATGGCTGCCAAAGCGGCGGCGCAGGCAATCGGGTTTCCACCGTAGGTGCCACCCAAGCCGCCTGGGTGGACGGCGTCCATGAGGTCGGCGCGGCCCGTGATGGCAGAAAGCGGCAAGCCGCCGCCAATGCCCTTGGCCATGGTGATGATGTCCGGGACAACGCCCTCGTGCTCGGAGGCGAACCAGGCGCCGGTGCGGCAGAAACCGGACTGGACCTCATCGGCGATGAAGACAACCCCGTTTTCCTTGGCCCATGCGGCCAGGGTGGGCAGGAAGCCCTCGGCCGGGACAATGAAGCCGCCCTCGCCCTGGATCGGTTCGATCAGAATGGCGGCAACGGAGCTGGCACCGATCTGCTTCTCGATCATGGTGATGGCGCGGCGTGCCGCTTCCTCACCCTTGATGTCGGCTTCTTCGCGGAAGGGGTAGCTCATGGGTACGCGGTAGATTTCCGGCGCGAACGGGCCAAAGTTGGTCTTGTACGGCATGGCCTTGGCTGTCAGGGCCATGGTCAGGTTGGTACGGCCGTGGTAGGCGTGGTCGAAGGCCACGATGGCGTCACGGCCGGTGGCCAGGCGCGCAACCTTGACGGCGTTCTCTACGGCTTCCGCGCCGGAGTTGAACAGCACAGTGCGCTTCTCGTGGGTGCCCGGGGTGAGTGCGTTGAGCTCCTCAGCAACAGCCACGTAACCCTCGTACGGGGTGACCATGAAACAGGTGTGAGTGAAGTGCCCCACCTGCTCGCGGACTGCATCCACCACATTGGCGTCGGATGCGCCAACGCTGGTGACAGCGATGCCCGAGCCCAGGTCGATGAAGGAGTTGCCGTCAACATCCTTGATGATGCCGCCGTCGGCGTCTGCAACGTAGACGGGTACGCCTGAGGCCACACCGGCAGCAACAACTGCCTTGCGGCGGGTCTCGAGCTCCACGGACTTCGGACCGGGGAACGCTCCAAGAATCTGGCGCTTCTGCTCAAGACGGAACTGGATTTCAGACATGAAAATACCTTTCGGGAAGAACTAAGAATGTGAAGTGGGGGCGGACTACGCGTCCAGGTTGCTCATGACGTGCTTGATCCGGGTGTAGTCCTCCACGCCGTACATGGAGAGATCCTTGCCATAGCCGGACTGCTTGAACCCGCCGTGCGGCATCTCGGCGGTGAGCATGATGTGGGTGTTGATCCAGACGGCACCAAAGTCCAGGTCGCGGGAGACGCGCATGGCCACGCCGTGGTTGGAGGTCCACACGCTCGACGCCAGAGCGAAATCGACATCGTTGGCCATTTCCACGGCCTCTTCTTCGGTCTTGAACGTCTGGACAGTGATGACAGGACCAAAGGTTTCCTGTTGCACAATGTCATCAGTCTGCTTCACGCCGTCAACAACTGTTGCTTCGAAGAAGAAGCCCTTGTCCCCTGCGCGCTTGCCACCGGTGACAACCGTTGCGTAGTCGGGGATGTTGGCAACAACTTGGCTAACTGCGTTGAAGTGGTTGATATTGTTCAACGGCCCAAAGTAGTTCAGGGAGTCGTCATCGTGACCTGTTTCCAAACCCTTGGTGGCCGTGGCCAGGGCGGCGAGGAACTCGTCGTGGGCAGATTCCTCAACCAGTACGCGGGTAATGGCCGTGCAGTCTTGGCCGGCGTTGAAGAAGGAGAATTCGGCGATGGACTGGGCTGTCTTGCCCAGGTCTGCATCGGCGAAGACGACGGCGGGCGCCTTGCCTCCCAGCTCAAGGTGGGCGCGCTTGAGTCCCTTGGCGGCACCCGTGGCGACGGCGATGCCTGCCCGGACGGAGCCGGTGATGGAGACCATGGCCGGAATTTTGTGGTCAACCATGGCCGCGCCGGTGGCACCGTTACCCAGCACAAAGTTGAGCACGCCCGCAGGCACAATGTCCTTGGCGATGTCGGCAAACACCATGGTGCTTTCCGGCGTGGTGTCGCTGGGCTTGAGGACAACAGTGTTGCCGGCAGCCAAGGCCGGACCGATCTTCCAGATCAGCATGAGGAACGGGTAGTTCCACGGGGTTACCTGGGCAATGACGCCCACGGGTTCGCGGCGCACATAGGAGGTCATGTTTTCCATGTACTCGCCTGCGGAGCGGCCCTCCAGGAGGCGTGCGGCTCCGGCAAAGAAGCGCAGCTGGTCCGCACCTGCCCCGACTTCTTCGGCGGCAATCATGGCCTTGACCTGGCCGGTGTTGCGGTGCTGGGCTTCAACGATCTCGTCGCTGCGGGCCTCAATGGCATCGGCAAGCGCCAGCAGCACGGTTTGGCGCTGGCCGGGGGTTGCATGCTTCCACGTTTTGAAGGCTGTGGCGGCTGCGCTCATGGCAGCATCCACATCGGCCTGGGAGGAAATGGGGGCCTTGGCAACAACCTCACCGTTGGTGGGATTGACGATGTCCAAGGAGTCCGTGCCGGAAGCCGGGACAAATGCGCCGTTGATGAAGTTCTGCAAGGTCTGGCCCACAGTGTTCAACCTCTTTAGCTCGATAAAGGAAGCGGGTGATACACCGCATATGCGAAATCCTAAGCCCGAGGAAGCCCCTAAGCGAATAGCCATGTGCACCACGTCACCCAGTGGACGTAGTGCGTTTGTATAGTTGTTACATGGCACTTTCCTTGGCTGACCTTCTTGCTGTCCCCGGCTTGTCCTTGAAGAACCTGGGTTCCGTGAGAACACCTCTCACAGCGGCCATCGACTGGGTGGCCGTCACCGAGCTGGAAAATCCCCAGTCATTCCTCAGCGGAGGCGAGCTTGTACTGACCACGGGAGCCCGGCAGGGTACGGCCGATGCGCAACGTTCCTTTGTGCGGCAGATTAAACGAGCTGGAGCTGTTGGCATCGGTTTTGGGGTTGGTTTTGAGCATGCAACAGTGCCCGCGGCCCTTATGGCCGAGGCCGACCGCTGGGCGGTACCAGTTGTTGAAGTTCCCTACAGCACCCCCTTTATTGCCATTGGCAAGCTGGTTGCCGACGCCCGATCATCGGACCACTACGCCAAGTTGGAGCGGCTACTGCGTGAGCACCAGGTGTTGGCGCGCGCGCTGCTGACAGGCGGCGGGCTGCCTGCATTGTTGCAAAAGCTCTCCGCCATGGTGGCCGCGGATTTGGTCATCACCCAGTTCGGCGGCGAGGTTGCCACCACCGCCCCTGGGGCAATTCCGGACGACGGCGCATGGCATGCCGTTGCGTTGTCCACCGGGAAACGGGATTCCAGCACCCTGTGGCTGCGCAAGCCAGTCCACGACGACGGAATAGTTGACTATGCCCGCGGGCTCATCAGCATTGAACTGAACAACCTGGTGCAGCGCCGGCACACCGAACGCCAAATTGCCGGCCAGGTCATCGCCGACATCTCTAGGGGCACCCTGGATGCCGCAGATTCATCCGCCAGGCTGGAAAACCTGGGCATCGTCACAACAGCCAAGAACTTCGTTTTGCTGGTGCGGGCCGAAGAAAGCCAGTTCACCACCCTTTCCACCATCTCACTACCGATCAAGCTGGAAACTGCTGTGGCCGCCGTCGTCAGTTCCGAGGGAAGCCGGGAGTTGGTGCTGGTGGTTCCTGCCCAAGCCGGCGATCCCACCGAGCTGGGCCGGGCCCTTAGCCACCAGATGCACAACGTGGGGATCACGGCGCCTGTGGGCATTGGTGGCACGTATTCCCAAGCCAATGGTTTGCGGTGGAGTTATTTTGAGGCTCGTGAGGCTGCCACCCGGGGATTGGAAGTCAATGCCCCGGAGCGGCTGAGTTTGACGTCGCTATTGTTGGCCAGCGAGGACGTACCCATGGCGGACATGGCGGCCGAGGCCTTGGGCCCTCTCACATCCTTTGACGCCTCACATGGGGCCGAATTGGTGGATACCTTGGAAACGTATTTGCGGCTCAATGGATCGGTGGCGGCTGTGGCTGACGCCCTAGCTCTGCACCGAAACACTGTCCGCTACCGGCTCACCCAGATTGCCGAGCTCACCGGCTACGACCCCGCACTGACGCCTGACCGGGTGCAGTTGTGGCTGGCCCTGGCAGTTCGCAGGCTGTCCCCGCCGGCCTGATTCATGACCCCCTCGAGGAGCGGGGCCGTTGGATCAAGCCAGCGGGGACGGGCCGCTGTTATTTACGCGGCGCTGCTGTTTACGCGACGCTGCTGTGGGTGAACCTGCGGACCAGCAGTAGCAGGCCAAGACCGGCAAGAAGAGCCAGGATGGACAAGTAGATCGGCCACAGACCGGATCCTGTGTAGGCCAGCTGAGCAGGTGCCGCTGCGCCCAAAGCCTGCACGCCGGAGCTCATGCCCTGAGTGTTGCTGCCTGTCACCGTGGGGGTAACGTGAACCACCGGAACTTCCGGGGTTACGGGGGTAACGGGAGTCACGGGGGTTACCGGAGTGACAGGAGTAACTGGGGTTACCGGAGTGACCGGAGTCATGGGGGTTACCGGAGTGACCGTATTGGTGACGTGTGAGCCGTTGGAAATGGCGTTCCCCAAAACACCCACAGCGTTGCCGGAAACATTCACCGGCACCGTGATCGGAGCAGCCACCTGAACATTACCCAAAACATCACCCACCGCACCGCCGAGCAAACCGCCACCA
>NZ_JBTNDR010000063.1:0-9020 GCF_054510895.1 Arthrobacter sp. HLT1-20
GCCGGCCACCAACAACACCAGCCCCAGCCAAGCACGTCGGAATCAACCTGCCCAAACCAAAAACACCACAAAAACTAGCCAAGTGACTCAACACAGCTTGACAATTTTCGCGGTGGCAGCTTATGCGCCTACTTAAGTGCCAGCGTTGCGCATGCCTCGTGGTCACTTTGGGTATGCGCTAGGCGGTTGCCCAGCGTTGCGCCGGTGAGAAAGCTGCGCCAGGCTGGCAGCTAGCGAAGCGCATGGTGAAAGTCGGCGTGCCCTGTCTGGGGTTGTGCGCCGCCGCAGATTCCAGCGTTGCGCAGAAACACTGGGCAGCTGCCGTCCATCACCAGCGCCCATCTCAGGCGCGGCGACCCAACGAACTGACCCGCAGAAATCGCCGAAAATCGCGCCAAAATCGCGAATTTTCGTCGATTTCTGCGGGCAAGTTGCAAAGAGAGCTAGACGATCGCCGAAACCCCTGTGATGGCCCTACCCGCGATGAGCGTGTTGATCTGGTGCGATCCCTCATAGGTGTAGATGGCCTCGGCGTCGGCAAAGATCTTTGCCATGCCAAAGTCGCTGACAATGCCGTTGCCGCCCAGGATGGAGCGGCCCATGGACACGCTTTCGCGCATGGCGCCGGTGGTGTGCGCCTTCGCCAACGCCACCTGCGCCATGGTGGGTCCGGCCGTGGACCCCATGGAGGTGGCGCCGTCCTGCAGGGCGGCGATGCGCACCATCATGGCGAGCGACGATGTGGCGTTGCCCAGCATTTTGACCAACTGGTCCTGGATCATTTGGAAGGCCGCCAGCGGTTTCCCGAATTGCTTGCGGTCCACGGCGTAGGAACGGGCCACGTCAAAGGCTGCCAGCTGTTGCCCCACAGCCTGCCAGGCGACGGAGATGCGCGAGCTCAGCAGCAGCTTGTTGATGTCCTCAAAGGAATTCACGGACGTCAGCCTGTCATGCTCGGCAACACGCACATCCACCAGGGTGATATGCGCGTTTTGCACGGTCCGCAGGGCAATCTTGTTTTCTATCTTCGTCCGCGTCACCCCGGGCAGCGTGGCGTCCAGGAAGAAGCCGCGCACCTGCCCCGTATCGGCATCCTTGGCCCAGAGCAGCATGCGGTCGCAAAACGTCCCGTTGCCAATCCAGCGTTTGGCGCCGTTGAGCACCCAGTGGGTTCCGGCGCTGTCCACCACCTTGCGGGCAGTGGTGACCATCCCGCCCGCCACGTCGCTGCCATGGTCCGGCTCCGTGAGCGCGAAGGCCCCCGTGCTGCGCAGGGCGATGGCGTCCGCGAGCATCCGCTCCTGTTGTTCCGGCGTGCCAAAGTCGATCAGAGCCTGGACAAAGAGGTCGTGGTGGACCAGGAAGAACGTGGCCAAGGAGGTGTCCGCCCGCGTCATTTCCGCCACCACCAAGCCGGTGAACAAGTGGCTGAACTGGCGGCGGTCCGGGGCAGCCAGCTCCAGTGCGGCAATCTTGGGCAGAATGTGCGCCGGGAATTCGGCGTCGTTCCACCAGCCGACGGCGTGCGGGGTCACCTCGGCGGCCAGGAAATCTCGCAGCTGGGCCAATTTGGCCTGTTCGTCGGCACTCAGTGACGCAGCAAAACCGTAAAAGTCGGCGCCGGGCAGCTCAGAAAACGTCATTTTGGTGCCATCCGGATGGCGCCGTCCAAGCGGATGGTCTCGCCGTTGAGCATGGCGTTGGCGGCTATGTGCTCCACCAGCGCGGCGTACTCGGCGGGCTTGCCCAGCCGAGAAGGGTGCGGCACCTGTTGGCCGAGGGAATCCTGCGCGGTCTGGGGCAGCCCCGCCAGCATGGGAGTCTCAAATATGCCCGGCGCAATGGTGACCACACGGATCAACGACCGGGCTAGTTCTCGGGCCAGCGGCAGGGTCATGGCCGCCACCGCACCCTTGGATGCGGCGTAGGCAGGCTGGCCGATCTGCCCGTCAAAGGCCGCCACGGACGCCGTGTTCACAATGACGCCGCGCTCGGGGCCGAACTCCCCGGCCAGCGGTTCGGCCTGCGCCATGGCCGCGGCAGCCAGCCGCACCACGTTGAAGGTGCCTATCAGGTTGATCTGGATGACCCGGCTGAACTGCTCCAGTGGCAGCACGCCGTCGCGCCCCAGTACTTTGCCGGGCGTGGCAATGCCGGCACAGTTGACCACCATGCGCAGCGTCCCGAGCCCCGCGGCAGCGTCCACGGCAGCCTGGACCTGGGCCTCATTGCTGACATCGGCCGGGGCAAACACGGCCCGCTCACCCAGTTCGGCCGCCAGTTCCGTGCCCTTGGAGCCGGGCAGGTCAAGCAGTACGACGCCGGCCCCCGCCGCATGCAACCGCCTCGCCGTTGCCTCGCCCAGGCCAGACGCGCCACCGGTAATCAGTGCAACCGTGCCGTTGTGTGAAATTTCCATGGATCCTCCTCGTTGAGGGTTGCCCGTTGTGAGCCGGGCCTAGAAATGATTGCGTTAATGAATACTAACTGAAATTCTGTGGCGGCGCCCCGCGTGACAGGGCTTTTCGGAACAGCCAAACAGTACGCTTGGTGCCATGACAGGCAACCTCTCGGAGCCCAGCAGTGGCGGACCCACGGCCGCCGAATGGGCTGCGCTCGCCGAAGTGGCCGCCGCGGACGTGAATGCCCGGTTTGGCCACCGACTCATGGGACTACGCGGAACCTGGATAGGTGCAGTGGACGCCCCCAGCGACGGCCGCGCGGCACGGCACCCGCGGTCAACCCCGCAGTCCCCTTGGAACTACTGGTGGCAAGCCCACTACGTGGATGCCCTGGTGGATACGGCCCGCCTGGCCCACGGCGCGGGCAAGGCAATCGCCGCCGCCCAAGAACTCGAACGAGCCCACAGCCTGCTGCGCGGCATCATGGTCCGCAACTTTCTGCGCTTCCCCAACTACTTTTATGACGACATGGCGTGGCTGGCGCTCGCAGCCGCGCGGCTCAACGACCTGCATCTCCAGGTCAAAGGCCGCCGGTCGCTGCTGGCCCGGTTCGCCGTCAGTTCACTGCGCAAACAGCTGCACGGTGCCCATGACATGGTCCTTGGCGGCGGCATCTATTGGTCCCGCAAACGCGATTTCAAGAACACACCGGCCAACGGCCCGGCCGCGCTCCACTTCACCCGCACGGGCGAGGTGGAGCGGGCTCAGGCCATCGTTGATTGGTTGCGCAGCGAACTCTTTGACCCAGCGTTGGGGCTCTATGTGGACGGCATTCACCCCTGCGCCACGGGCCGCGACGTTGAAACCACCATCTACACGTACAACCAGGGCCCCATTCTGGCCGCCCTGGTGGAACTGCAGCAGCCCGACTACCTGGACCAGGCCGCCGCGCTGATTGACGCCATCAACCGGGAACTCCGCACGCCCGGCGAGGGGATCCGGCTGGAGCCAGGCGGCGGCGACGGCAGCCTGTTCACCGGAATACTGTGCCGCTACCTGGCCCTGGCCGCGCGTGAGGCGAGGCTGCCGGCAAAGACCCGGGAAACGGCGTCGAACATGGTCAGGGAGACGGCTGCGACAGTTGCCGGGCAGGCTCCGGAACAGCTTTCGGCCGCCGTGCAGCGATGGAGTATTTTTGCAGCGGCTGCCACGTGTCCACAGCCATGACCAGCCCCAACACCACCACGGCCAGCGCCATCGAGGCCATGACGTCGCTGAGCCAGTGATAGCCGAGGTAGAGCCTGCTGATGGCAACCGCCGGGATCAACACAGCGGCGGCAATCACTGCAGCCGCCCGGAGCGCGGTGGTGCTATGGCGCGAAAGCAGCAGGTACGCGAGCACCAAAATGAAGACCGCCGAGCCAAAGGTGTGGCCCGAGGGGAAGGAATATGTGCCGTCGGGGCCCATCATGAAATCCGCCTCCGGGGGCCGCGGCCTGCCCACCAAATGCTTGACCACGAAGGAAAACATAGCGGTGAAGGCCATAGCGGCCAGCAGGAGGGCCGGGCGCCACAGCTCCCGGCGGACAGCTGCCCAGAGCGCCGTGACCACAATGCCAAGAATTGTCATATACGTGGGCGAGGACAAGGTGGTGATGATTTCCCAGATGCTGGTTGCTCCGGGGCTCCGCTGGGCCACGAACCAGCTGTGGACTGGCTGGTCCCATGCGGCGATGCCCGTCCTGCCCAGGACAGCCAGCAGGGCCAGCGCAAAGAGCAGCCCGCCGCCAAGGACCAAAGCGGCAGCCAGCTGGTAGTGGCGGCGCCGGGAGGGCGGATTGCTGGGGTTGCTCAGGGATTCTTGCATCCGATCATTGTGGCGCACGTTCCCGAGCGTTTCCCGAGTGGACGCTGGGCGGGGACGCTGCGGGCCGGCGTCCGCTAGAGCACCGCAGCTTCCTCCCGGCGGTCCGGCGCTGCGCCCGCCAAAGGGCTGAGCGCCTGGTCCAGATCGGCGATGAGGTCTTCCACCCCTTCCAAACCGATCGAAAGACGGACAAGGTTGGCTGAAGGCCTGGCCTCGGGGGCCACTGGCCGGTGGGTGAGTGCGGCGGGGTGCTGGATGAGGGAGTCCACGCCGCCCAAAGACACCGCGTGGGTGAAGATGCGCACGGTCGAGGTAAATTGCTTGGCCGCCTCGAATCCGCCGCGCAGGCTGACCGCAACCATGGCGCCGGGACCCCGCATCTGGTGCTGCAGCAGGGACCGTGGATCGCCGTCGCTGCCGGGGAAGTAGACCTTCTCCACAGCCGGGTGGTTGGCCAGCCAACCAGCAATGGCACGGGCGCTCTCCTGTTGGCTGCGGACCCGAATGGGCAACGTGGTCAGGCCGCGGTGCAGCAGGTATGCACCCAGTGGGTGCAAGATGGCACCTGTGATGGCGCGGACGCGTCGCAGCGATTCCGCCGTCTTCTCACTGCAGGCGATGACGCCGCCCACGGCATCGCCATGGCCGCCAATGTATTTGGTGGCGCTGTGCAGTGACATGGCGGCACCCAGGCTGATGGGGTTTTGCAGGATGGGCGTGGCAAAGGTGTTGTCCACCAGGACGTCAACGTCGCCCGCCTGGGCCACCACGTGGCGGATGTCGACCAAATCAAGGGTGGGGTTGGCTGGCGTTTCCAGGACCACTAGGACAGTGCTGCTGCGCATGGCGGCGGCAACCTCGTGTTCCGTACAGAAGGTCACGTCCACGCCCAATAAGCCTGACGCCAGAAGGTGGTCGGTGCCACCGTAGAGCGGACGGACGGCCACCACATGGGGCTTGTCCGTGCCCTGAGCGCCAGCCTTGCCGGCCAGGATGGCGGCGGTCATGGCAGCCATCCCTGAGGCGAAGGCAACCCCGGCCTGGGCCTTTTCCAATTGAGCCAGGGCGCACTCGAACCGGGCAACCGTGGGGTTCCACAGCCGCGCGTAGACGGAGCCGCCGTCGGCCAGGGGGTGTCCGCCCAGCGCCATGGACTCATAGGAATCCCCGCCCCGGTCAATGTCGGGAAGCGGGTTGGTGGTGGACAGGTCAAGGGGGAGCGCATGGATACCCAAAGCCTGCAGGTCCTCACGTCCGCCGTGCACGGCCACCGAGTCGGGGTTCAAAAATTCGCTATTCATGGCTCAACAATGAACGTGTGAACAATATTTATCTAGATATTTGAATGAATGAGTAATAAAGTGGGGCAAATCAAGCATTCCCGCTAAGGGATGCCGGCTTAACGGGAGGCGCCTTGCAGAAAGCACAAACCCCCAGAGGTGCTGCCGGACTGGATCCCATGGATCTGGCCATCCTGCGGGCCTTGCTCGCGGACAGCGGCCTCACCAACAAGGCCATTGCGTCACGGCTGGGCCTTGCGGAGTCCACGTGCGCGTACCGGCTGCGGATGTTGAAGGACGCCGGGGTCATTGTGGGAAGCCGGGTCAAGCTGAGCCTGGCCGCCCTGGGATTCCCGCTGCAAGCCATTGTCAAAGTGCGGCTGGGTAGCCACAACGCCGAGCACGTTAACACCTTGTACAGCCAGCTGACGCAGGTTCCAGGGGTCATGGCCGCGTTCCATGTTGCCGGCGAAGACGACTTCCACCTGCACGTGGCGGTGGAGAATCCGGAGGCACTGCGAGACCTAGTGCTCCAGCACATCACCGTCCACCGCGTGGTGCGCCAAACCGAGACACAACTGATTTTCGAGGCGCGCGACGGCGTTGGCGTGCTCGCGCAGTAACCGGCGCCACATGTGCGAGGCCGGCTCAGGCGAGGCCGGCAGGCTTGCGCTTTTGCGGGTATGGCGCCTCGCCGCTGGCGAGCATCTGCACAAAGCGCTCAACGTTTGCGGCCCTGACGGCCGGCGTTTTGACGCTGGTGGTGCGGTAGATCAACGCAAACCTGTTGGCGGCCGTGAGCACGTCAAACATGGCCTGCGCCTGCGGATTGGCCGCGATGGCGGCCGCCAAATCGGCGGGAACCTCGGCACTGGCCTGACCGGAGTACGCAGCCTCCCAGCGGCCATCGGCCTTGGCGGCTTCGGCTGCAGCCACTCCGGCAGCCTCCATCTTGCCCTCCGCAACCAGCCGGTCAAAATGGCCCGTGTTGATCTTGGACCACTTGCTGGTCTTGGTCCGCCGGGTGAACCGCCGCAGCTGGCTTTCGCTGTCCCGGGCGCCGGCAACCCCGTCAATCCAGCCAAAACACAGCGCCTCCTCGAGGGCTGCGGCGTAGCTCAATTCCGTCACGGAACCACCCTTTTTGTGCAGCACCAGGCGCACGCCGGGGCTTGTGGCGTGATTTTCGACCAGCCATCTCCGCCAGGCGGTGGCGTCGGCAAGGAGCAGTTCGGGAAGTTCAATCATGCCTCAACAATATCGCCACACCGGGCGCCTCAAGGTTGATAATTGGAAGCAACCACACCTTCAGGAGAGACACCATGCTGCGCGTCCGTCCAGTCCTATTCACCTCCCACCTCGCTGAGTATTCGAAGCTGTTGATTGCCTTGGGCATGTGGCGCGTCCACGACGCCGGGGATTGGCAGGTCTTCGATTCCGGCCAAGGAAAAGTGGGCCTGCACGGGGTCCTTCCGGGCGGGCAGGACGGCACTGCCACCCTCGGCTTTGAAATCCGTGACGCACCCATCTTCGTCCGCCGCACCCTGGCCGACGGGACCCACGCCGAGCTGGTCGATTCCCGCCACGGCCCCACCGCCCGCGTCACAGCCCCCGACGGTTTCACGTTCCTGGCCGATCCCGTGGTTGACGCCCCAGCCGCCACGCCGGCCGCCGGCCCCCTGACGGTTGTGCAGCTGTGGAGCACCCCGGAGGTGGCTGCTGCCACCAAGGTCCTGGCGGACATCGGCACCAAACCGGTGGCCGGGCGGCCCGACGCGCCTGCCCTCTTCCGGGCCAAGAACGGAGGTCTCACGGCCGCCCGCCTGGGCGAGGTCTCCGGCGTCGACCTTGGGTTTAGGTACGACGGCGACCTCACCGCCTTGGCGGCCCAACTCACCGCGGCGGGGGTGCCGGCCGTCATGAACGGGGATGTTATGGAAGTCCAAAACCCGCATGGGGGAACCCTGCGGATTGTGGATTCGCTGGAATTTTGATGCGCTTAGCGGAACGGAGGCGGCGAGTGGGCCGCGGATGGGGTAGAACTTAGGTATGAGCGTCCGTACACCTGATCCTTATCCCGGCTGGCTGTCCAACGAAGACCTGTACGAGGCCCGCAACCGGCTTCCCATGGTCTATGTGGAGGTGGTGCCGGTGCGCCTTGACCCGCTGGGCTACGTCAACGAGATTGGTTTGCTGCTGCAGGCTGACGAGGAAGGCTCCATGGTCCGCACGCTGGTCTCCGGGCGTGTGCTGTACCGCGAGACCATCCGGGCGGCGCTGATTCGCCACATTGAAAAGGACTTGGGGCCGCTGGCTTTCCCGCAACTGCCTGTCAGTCCGCTGCCGTTCACGGTGGCCGAGTATTTGCCGTCGCCCTCGCAGACCGGTTTCACCGACGAACGCCAGCACGCCGTGGCCATGGTGTACGTCATTCCTGTCACGGGCGAATGCGAACCACGCCAGGACGCCCTGGAACTGACCTGGATGACGCCCGAAGAGGTGCTCAGCGATGAAGTGCAATCGGAATTTGTGGGCGGCCGCGGCGCCCTGCTGCGCCACGCGATCTCCTACGCCGGCCTGGGCCGGTAGTTTCCGCACACTAGCCGGTTGCGCATATCCGGCGTAGATTACCTTCCATGGCTGCCACCGTGATTTCTCTGCTCATCAATGCCGACGCCGAACAGCTCTGGCACATGCTCCGCGAACCGTCTCGGCTTGCGCAGTGGCACGGCTGGGACATCGACGGCTTGGACGAGGAGATTGCTCAAATCTACTTCTCTTCCGTCAAGGAGGGCGCCGACCATTTGCGTCTGGAACTGGAAATGGGCGACGTCTTCGTCCTGGAGCCCCGGCCCGAGGGCACCTTGCTGACACTCACGCGAGGGGTCACCACCGGCGAGTGGGCAAAATACGATGCCGACGTGACCGAGGGCTGGACCATGTTCCTGCACCAGCTCAAATTCGCCGTGGAACGTCATCCCAAAACACCCCGGCGCACCCTCTACGTTGATGGCACCAGCGCAGCCCACACCAATCTCTGGGACGCCCTGGGGCTGGACACCGGTTGGTTGCCGGAGGCCGGTGAGCCCTATGAGATCACGCTCAACACGGGGGCCACGCTTTCGGGAAAAGTTTGGTACCGCACCGAGACCCAGGTGGGGCTCACCGTGGCCGACTACGCCGAACACGGCGACGGCCTGCTGATCATGGCCGCCCAGGCTCCCCTGCCCGGCGTGCGCGAACACCCCGGCGCCCAAATCTGTGCCACCAGCTACGGGCTGGGCGCGCACCGCTTTGACGCCATCGCGGCCCAGTGGGACGCCTTCATGGAAGACCACTTCTCCGACGAATAACCCCCTTCGACGCTGATATGTCGGAAGGTTTGTCAAGGGGCGTAGGTATGCGGCTCCCAACTTTCTTTGTTGGGGGCCGTCGGGTGGGTGCCGTCCGGGTGTGGTGGTTGTGCTGGCT
>NZ_JBTNDR010000064.1:0-7975 GCF_054510895.1 Arthrobacter sp. HLT1-20
CCTCCGCGGCTCAGCCCTGGGCTTCCGCAACCTCACCAACTACGTCGCCAGATCATTGCTGGAATCCGGCGGATTCAGACCGAAACTACACCCTGGATTCTGAAGAGCCGCATAACCTGCGATCTCACCAGCTTCAGCGAACGGTTGCCGCAGCCGGGCGAAACCGTGCTCGGCAGCGCATTCACCATGGTGCTTGGTGGCAAGGGTGCCAACCAAGCATTGGCGGCTGCCCGTGCCGGCAGCGACGTTGCGCTGATCGGCAGTGTCGGCAACGACTCGTTCAGCGAACTGGTGCTCAGTACCTTGGCCGAGGAACGCATTAACACTGACCACGTCCTCCGCAGTCAAGGACCCACAGGCATTGCCCACATCAGGGTGGACTCCTCCGCGGAAAATGACATTGTCATGATCCCGCTCGCCAATTCGCTCCTGAGCCCCAACCACGTCAGGGAGTCACTCAATGCACCTGGACTGGACGCCACTGTTGCCCTGATCCAACTCGAAATCCCGCATGATTCCGCACTCGAAGCTGCCAAAGAATGCAAAGCCCGCGGCATCACCGTAATTCTGGATCCAGCTCCTGCGCCGGAAGCGCCACTGGATGAGGAATTCTGGCGGTACGTGGACATTGTCACGCCGAACGAAACCGAAGCCCGGCTCATGACAGGAATCAGCGTCACAGACAAGGAGTCGGCAGCGAAGGCCGGGCGATGGTTCACCGATCGCGGAGTAGCCCGGGCCGTGGTAACACTCGCCGGTGCCGGAGCCGTCGTCGTCGAACGTGTCGGGGAAACCGGCGACGAGACAACACGGCTCAGCCTCCACGAGCCTTTCGACGTGACAGCCGTGGATACCACAGCGGCCGGAGATGCCTTCGCCGGCACCCTTGGCAGCGCCCTCGCTGAAGGACTCACCTGGGAGCTGGCCCTGCGCCGCGCCATGGCCGGCGGAGCCCTGGCCGTCACCGTAGCCGGAGCCAGCCCCAGCCTTCCCAAACGCGAAACCGTCGACCTGTTCCTGGCCGGCCGCTAGCCACACCCGCACGTCCAACATGTTCACTACGATCACCCATCCCTCTACAAAGCAGTGGAGTAAAAATGCGAAAAAACAGCGGCACCCTCAACCCGGCACTGTCCCGGGTCATCTCCGAACTCGGCCACACCGATGAACTAATGGTGACCGATGCCGGCCTGCCCATCCCAGCCGGGGTGGAACGAATTGATCTGGCGCTCACGGCCAACGTGCCTGAATTCCTCCAATGCTTGGACGTTGTCCTTGCGGAGGCTGCGTTTGAAGGTGCCATCGCCGCCAGCGAGATCACCACACACAGCCCCGGGCTGTACGAGGCCCTGGGCAAACGCCTGGACCGGCACAACATCCCACTCGAGCTGGTTCCACACACGGACTTCAAGGCCCGCACCAAGAATTCCAAGGCCGCCGTTCGCTCCGGCGAATTCACGTCTTACGCCAACGTGATTCTGGTTGCCGGAGTGGTGTATTGAGATGACCATTTCATTCACAGGCATAACCAAATCCTTCGGAACGAACAACGTCCTGCGCGGCATCGACCTGACAATCAAACCGGGTGAAATTCTCTCACTTGTGGGCGAAAACGGGGCAGGGAAGTCCACACTGACCCGTATCATCGCCGGCGCCTACCAGCCCGATTCCGGCCAGATCATGATGGACGGCGCACCTCGGAGCTACCATGTGCCCCAGGACGCCATGGCCGATGGCATCCAGGTCATCTACCAAGAACTGAGACACAACCTCTTCCCGCAACTGGACGTCGCCTCCAACATCTTCGCCCACGACGGCACCGGTGAATTTGGCCGCTTCTTCGTCAACAAGGACAAGATGCACCGGCGTGCCGCCGAACTGCTGGCCCAAGTGGGAATCGACGTCGACACGCGCCTTCCCGTGGAGAAGCTCAGCTTCGGCGAGCAGCAACTCGTTCAGATTGCCCGGTGCCTGAACCACTCGGTACGCCTGCTGATCCTGGATGAGCCAACGGCCGCCCTGGACGACAGGGAATCAGAACTACTGTTCCGCCAAGTCCGCAAACTGCAGGCCGCGGGGGTTTCCATCATTTACATCAGCCACCGGCTGCCCGAGGTGTTCGCGCTCTCGGACAGGATCGTGGTTATGCGCGACGGCCAAGTCTCACTCAGCGGCACACCCACGGAACTGAGCGAAAAATCAGTTGTGGCGGCCATGGTGGGAGGGGAAGTTGAAAACTTCTACCCGAAGGAACACCACAGCACGGACCGTGTCCGCCTAGACGTCAATGAACTCCGCGGCGCCGGCGTCAACGGTGTCTCCTTTCAGGTGCACGCCGGTGAAGTATTGGGAATCGGTGGAGTCATGGGAAGCGGCAAGGGCGAGGTGCTCCGGGCCTTGTTTGGCCTACACCAGGCCAGTGGTTCGGTGCTGTTGGATGGCAAGGGCGTCAGTTTGAAGTCCCCGCATCAAGCCATCGCCGCAGGCATCGCCTACCTCACCCCGGACCGGCAGGCGGAAGGCCTCACCCTCGCCCAGCCCATCTCCCATAATGAATCACTGGCGACCCTGGGCGCTATCACGCGCAACGGCGTCGTATCCCGCAAACAGGAACGGGAGCGGTGCCAAGAAATCTCAGACCGGCTCCGCATCAAATGCACCAGTATCGAGGACGCCGTGGGCACCCTCTCCGGTGGCAATCAACAAAAGGTCCTGCTAGCCCGCTGTCTTTTGAGCAACCCGGCCATCTTGTTGATGGAGGAACCCACCCGCGGGGTGGATGTGGGCGCTAAAGCCGAAATCTATTCCATCATCAATGACGCCGCCGCCCAAGGCGTCGCTGTTGTCCTAGTTTCATCAGATCTTCCCGAACTAGTCGAAATGTCAGACCGCGTGCTGGTCATGCGAGAGGGCAGCATCAACGCTGAACTGTCCGCTCCCGCCTTGACCCAACAAGCCGTCCTAGAACACGCAATGGAGACCCTAACCCGATGAAAAAGTTTTCCCTTTTCAACGACCAGCTGCGAGCCGTCTGGATGCTGGCCCTGGTGGCCATCGCCCTCGTCTTCGCCACGCCGCTGTTTCTGCAGTCCTCAAACATGCTCAACATTCTGCTGACTGCTGCCGTGGTGGCGCTGATCGCAGCCGGCCAGACCTACGTCATTATTCTTGCCGAAATTGATCTTTCCGTGGGTGCTGTGCTTGGCTTCAGCGCCATCATCACTGCCTCCGTAATGAGTAGCCATGGGCCGGTGGCCGGCCTGGCAGCCGGGCTGCTGGTGGGTGCCCTCGCCGGCGCCATCAACGGGCTGTTGGTCACCAAAACAAGAATGCCGTCGTTCATTGCGACACTGGCCACGATGTCCATTTTTGCCGGGCTGACCTTGCAATTTTCGCAGGGCAACCCGGTCAAGGTCACTAGCGAGGCCTTCCTCGCCTTGGGGCAGGGCAACTTGCTGGGTATCCCCACCCCCATCTGGATCATGGTGGCAGCAACCGTGCTGTTTGGCTTCATTTTGGCCCGCACCCGCTACGGCCGCGAACTCTACGCAACAGGCGACAACGAGGATGCTGCCCGACTGGCCGGCGTCAACACAGCCCGAGTGAAGATCATGGCGTTCATGATCTCAGGCGTGCTGGCCGCCATTGCCGGCTTCATCCTCACCGCCAGGCTCGGAACCGCCCAGCCCACGGCCGGAACCGGACTGGAACTGGCGGCCATCGCTGCGGTCATCATCGGTGGCACCAGTTTGGCAGGCGGCCGGGGCGCGCTACTGGGCACCGTGGTTGGCGCGGTCCTGCTGGCCATGATCGACAACGGACTGAACCTGCTCAACGTGTCCCCGTTTCTGCAAAGCGTTGTCAAGGGTGCCGTCATCTTGTTCGCCGTCTACATTGACCGCAACTCCGGGGTACTGATGCGCATCTTCCGCCAGCGGCCGCCTTCAGGCACCACAAACGCCGCAGGGTCGACGGCGGCAGGTGCCTTGGAGATCGGCGCGCGGGCACGCACACCCCAAATAGCTGCGGTGACCATTCTGGCATTGCTGGTCGCTGGCGCCGGTGTGACCACAGCAGTCCGCGGAACCAGCGACGGTGCGGCCTCCCCACAGTCCGCGACCTTGGTCATTTCCACCCTCAACAACCCGTTCTTCGTTTCTGTGGCGGACGGCGCCAAGGACCAGGCCACGAAACTGGGCATGAACTTGGACGTCCAAAACGCCAACAACAATGACACCCAGTCCCTCAACCAAGCCACGACGGCCCTGGTGAAGAAACCCAGTGTTCTGGTCCTGGACCCCACCTCCAGTGAAGCTGGCGGTTCCATCACGGTCAAAGCCAACCAGGCAAATGTACCCGTGGTCGCCTTTGACAGGGTCCCGGATCAGGGGAAGCTGGCCGCCTTTATTGGCTACGACGCCGTCCAAGCTGGCAAGAACGGGGCCAAGGCCCTGTGCGAAGCGATGGGCGGGAGCGGAAAAGCAGCCGAACTGCAGGGCATCCTCGGCACCAGCGTTGCACGGGATCGCTCCACAGGATTCCAGGAGGGCATGAAAGCATGCCCTGGAGTCCAGGTAATAGCAGTCCAGTCCGCTGACTTTGACCGGGGGAAGGCTCTGGATGTAACCACCAACATGCTCCAGGCGAATCCCACCATCACGGGCATCTACGGCGCCAATGATGAAATGGCACTCGGTGCCGTAGCCGCTGTGAAATCCCGCAGGCTCCTGGCCTCGATCAAGATCGTCGGAAACGACGGGATTGGCGATGCCTTGACCGCCGTCAAGAACGGCGAGATGTACGCAACAAACGCTGAATCACCATTTGCCCTGGGCCAGGAAGTCATCAAGATCAGCCACGCGGTGGCATCCGGAGAAACCGTTGAGGAATCACGGGTGTTGCAGGGAAAACTCGTCACAAATGCAAGCGTCAACGAATTCTGCGACTACCTTCGCGGCCTGGGAGATCGAGCCACCTGCAAGTAGTCGCCTCCCGTCCGGCAACTTCACATTCCATACCGAACAAAAGGACTAACATGACGAAACTTACACCGGAAATGCTGGCCGCCATGGTTGACCACACCTTCCTGCAGTCCACCGGGACCCAAGCAGACGCTGAGTCAGCAGCGGCCGAAGCTGCACGCCTCGGCGCCTACTCCGTGTGTGTCTCACCGTCGATGCTGCCGCTGGCCACGGCCACGGCCAAAATCACTGCCGTTTGCGGCTTCCCGTCAGGCAAACACCACAGCCACCTCAAAGCAGCCGAAGCCCTGCACGCCGTCCAGGATGGGGCCGACGAGATCGACATGATGATCGACGTCGGAGCAGCCGTGGCCGGGGACTTCGACGCCGTGCACAGAGACATTGCGGCCGTCCGCGCAGCCGTACCGGCACCCACCGTGCTCAAGGTAATCCTGGAAACAGCTGCCCTGACGGACGAACAGATCGTACGATGCTGTGAAATCGCGGAGAGCTGCGGTGCCGACTTCGTGAAGACCTCCACGGGGTTCCACCCCGCAGGCGGGGCCACCGTCCACGCCGTGAAACTGATGTCCAGGACAGTGGGCCGACGCATCGGAGTCAAAGCTTCCGGAGGCATCCGCGACTGGACCGCCGCCCAAGCCATGGTCGACGCCGGAGCCACCCGCATTGGCCTGTCCGGCACTGAGACCGTCCTGCTGGGCGGCACCTCAACCGGGTACTAATCTGTAAACCAATTTGGTGACTTCTGAGATCCCCGCCCAGGCGGGGATCTCAGTATGTTTAAGTTGAAAAGACGATCGGTGAAATAGATCTGACGAGCGTACGTCCGCTTCCAGGGTCTGATTCGCTGCAGCGGCGGCCCATTAGACCAGCGCGCGCTGTCGCGGACAACCTGGCGCTGAGCCGTCACGATCAAATCCGGAACAGTTCCTCTGCCTCGATGACGCAGACCACGAAGGCGCACTATCTCTGAGTGCTTTTGGAGGACTCCCTAGATGTGCCGTAGCCCATGGTGGAGTATTTGGCCGGGCAGTTGGGGATTGATGATCCTGCGTGTGGGAGGCTCTACGCCGTCTGGCGAATGACGGCGTGTGAGCATGTCTAGGAGATCAAGGGGCCTACGGTTTCCGAATTTTCGAGGACTCCTCATCCACGGAAGATTTCCGCCGGTTCCTGAAGGGCTGGGCCTAGACCCGTGCGGAACGGCCCGGATCCATTTTCGTCCACGATGTGGGATTGAGGTCAGCAGCAACCGTGTGCCGCTGGCCGGGAGCACCGGGTCCACTCCCCTAATCTGCTGTATCCACGATCGGGCCGCTGACCGGATGTATCGTTTGCTCGCCGGAGCCGGCACGACGGTGGACCTGACGCTGTCCGGGCGTCTCCGCGAGTCGCTGGAAGTGCTGGCAGTGCTGGCAGTGCTGGCAGTGTCACGGTTCTCAGGGCTGGAGTCCTGACTGAAGTCCAGTCACCAGGATAGTTGGGATTCGAACCACTGTGGCCCGACCAACTGTCTGATGAGCAAGCCGGGCGCAACAAAAAAGCAAAACTATCGCCGGAGGTCAGAGCATGTTGAGAGTTCAACGCTTGTCGACAATTATCAACGTTTATGATCCCCGCTTGCAGATCAGGCGTCGATTCAGAGTTGCCAATGGCCGTTTTGGCTGTTCTTACATGGCGCTATTACAACAATGCAGGAGACTAAATAATCGCTCTTGTGTCTTCAAAAGTATGCGTTTTGTATGACGTTGTGGCAACCCCACCCGACCGCAGAGCGACCTCGAGCACGGCCAATCAGCCATCAATACTGTGTCTCTCGTTTTACTCGCGATTCACTCCGAGCTTGGCACCGAGCCGACCGCGATGTATTGGGCGTTGCCTTAGGCTGACGGTTTTGAGATAGTCAGAATGTTCCTTCACCAGAGTCGATACATCGATGTTTTGCACTTTATCGGTGCTGGGAATGAAACCTGGCTCTTCAGAATCCAGGGTGTAGTTTCGGTCTGAATCCACCGGATTCCAGCAATGATCTGGCGGCGTAGTTGGTGAGGTTGCGGAAGCCCAATGCTGAGCCCTGGAGTTGTTCCAATCGGCCATTGATCGCTTCAGTAGGACCGTTTGATGTTCCGGGTCTGTCGAAGTAGGCAAGCACGTCTGCTGCTCTGCGTTTGAGTGTCCTCCCCAAAGTTTTGAGTTCCGTGAGTGCGGCCGGGACGCCGGCGCTGAGGGAGTCAACTGCGGCCTGTATCAGCTTCTTTCCTTGGGTGCGGTCTGGTTCCCGGTAGGCGGTGATCATGCGCTGGTAGATGCCCCAGGTGGCTTCCACCTCAACATGCGCATCGGCGGCGAACAAGTCTTCCAGTCGCTTTTGTTGTTTCTCGGTGAGCAGTCCTTCTCCGGTGTGCAGGGTTCCCCTGGCTTTGTAGAGTGGATCCCCGGCAGGTCCGCGGTGCCCGGACGTTGTCTGTTGAACACGGCGCTGGCACACATCCAGCGCGTCCCCGGCCAGGCGGATGACATGGAAGGGATCCGTCACGGGGACAGCCTCGGGAAGCTACTCGGTGGCGGCGCTTTTGAAGCCGGAGAGGCCGTCCATGGCCACTACTTCAATCCCGTCCCGCCAAGCTTGCGGGCGTGCCTGCAACCAGCTGGCGAAGACTTGTTTTGAGCGGCCCTCGACCATGTCCAGTAACCGGGAAGGGTCGCTCTTGTCGCGGATCGGGGTCAGATCGATGATGACGGTGACGTACTTGTCGCCGTGGCGGGTGTGCCGCCAAACATGCTCGTCAACACTAATGACTTCCACACCGTTGAAGCGGTGCGGGTCATCGATCAACACCCGCTTGCCCTCTGCCAGAACAGCATTCTTCACGGTATTCCAGGAGACTCCAAGGCCCTCAGCCACGCGGGCGACGGTGAGGTGTTGGCACACGATGCCTTCCAGCGCCCAGGCCAGCCCGCGGCGGGAGAGCTTCGCTCGAGGCTCAGCAGCC
>NZ_JBTNDR010000065.1:0-5977 GCF_054510895.1 Arthrobacter sp. HLT1-20
TGGACCAACCCACGAATCTCGTCCCTTGTATAACCTTGCGTAATTGATGACATGGTTGGCTCCTTCAATCAAAAGAAATGAATGACTCACAACCAGCCTGACGTAGAGGGCAGCTTCAGAAGCTGCGCCAGATACACAGAGAACGGTGCGCAGACTCATGGCGGTGCCGGCACATGGCAGGATAAAAGCATGACTCTTAGCTGGGATATCCGTGCACGCGTGCAATTTGAGGGCGACGCTCACGTCATCGAGGACAGTTGCGGCTTCAACGGCCCCACCGCCTGGATTATTGACGGCGCCACTACCCTGCTGGAGCCCCTGGAACTGCCGGCAGCCTCGAACCCGCAGTGGCTGGCGCAGGAACTGACTCGGGCCCTGGGCGCAGCCCCCGAGTCCGGCGTCCGCGCCGTGCTGGCCGGCGCCCTAGCTGCCGTTGATTCTGCCGCTTCACCGCTGGTGGGCAACGAACACGTCCGTTTCCCCAGCGCGGCGCTTTCCGTGGCCCAACTCAATGACGAGGGTGTGGAGATCGCCAGCCTGGCTGACTGCACGGTGGTTGTCCGCACGTCCGACGGCGCCACCCACCTGGTGCGTGCCCAGCTCGCCGACGCGGGGATCAGCGCTGTGGAACCGGCCGAGCGGCTGGCACAACTTAAGCTCGACCGCGAGCTGCGCAATACACCCGGCCGGCTCTGGGTGGCGCGGCGCGAACCCGAAGCTGCAGGCCACGCCCACGTGGTCCAGCTCAGCCGGCCCGAGATCATGGTCATGGCCACCGACGGGGCCTGGCGCGCCGTGGACCTTGGCCTCGTCAGCGGCCCGGAGGAATTCCTGGACCGCAGCTCCACCACACTTGATGCCCTGGGGCTCATGCACGAGCTGCGCGTCCACCAGGGCACCATTGGCGAGGTGGCCGACGACGCCACCGTCCTGACCCTCGTGCCGCGCTCCGCCCCAACTGTGACGCACTTGTTGCAGTAAAACCTAGAAAGTAAGCGCTTTCCATGACATCAAGTGCGTCACAGTTGGCGGGGGCGGGGGCGGGGGCGGGGACGGGGACGGGGTTTAGGCCGCGACCGTTCTGAAGCCCAGATTGCCGCTGGCGGAGTCGGGCGTGTTGGAGCTCCTGGCTGCGAGGCGGTAGCGGTTGCAATAAGAATCGTGGCACAGGTAGGAACCGCCGCGCATCACGCGGCCACGTCCAATCGTGGGCCCCGCCGGATCCGCAACGGTGCCGTTGGCGAGGCAGCTCTTGTAGTACTTGGGCAGGAACCAGTCGGCACACCACTCCCACACATTCCCACTGGTCTGGAACAAGCCGTAACCATTGGGCTCAAAGCTGTCCACGGGCGCGGTGGTGAGGAAACCGTCGTCGCACGTGTTCTCGGTGGGGAAGGTGCCCTGCCAAATATTGCAGTGGTGCACGGTCCCGCCATCTGGAGCGGTGCCGTGCAGTTCATTGCCCCACGGGTAGCGGGCCTGCTCCAGTCCGCCGCGGGCGGCGTACTCCCACTGTGCTTCCGTGGGCAGCGCCCGCCCCACCCACGCGCAATAGGCGAGCGCGTCCGCGTGGGAGACCTGTGTGACCGGGTGGTTGGGGATGTCCTGCCATGATGACAGCGGCCCGGCTGGGTGCGCCCAGTCCGCGCCGCGCACACTCATCCACCAGGGGGTGCCCGCGGCCGGCCCCAGAATGTCCGCCTGCTGAGCCTGCACCGCAAGGTGGAACACGGCCGAGGTGCCGTACTGCTCGGACTCCGTCCGGTAGCCCGTGGCGTCAACGAACGCGGCAAACGCTGCATTGCTGACGGCTGTGGTGTCGATGCTGAAGGCGGACACCTGCACTTGGTGGACGGGGGTTTCGCCGTCGGCCGGGTAGCCCTCATCGAAGGGGTCGCCCATGGCAAAAGTGCCCGCCGCAATGGTGACCTCGGCATGAACGGCGGTCGCCGTGCGCGGTGGAACACTCAGCGAGAACGTCTGCGGGGCAGCCGGCGCGTGGGTCTCGTGGCCGGATCGGCCGGCGGGGCTGCAACAACTGGACATGGGCTCACTTTGCAAGGAGGAAAAGGGGAATTCCTTACAGTCTATGTCCGCCGCGGCCGGTTGGCGGGCGGCAACGAGAATGTGTCAAGATGGCGCCATGGATGCACATGTTTTGATCATTGGTGGTGGGATTGCCGGACTGTCCCTGGCCTGGCGGCTGGGCCCCGCCGTATCCGTCACTGTGGTGGAGGCCGAGGAGTCGCTGGCGTTTCACAGCTCCTCGCGGTCCGCACGGCAGATGCAGCCAAGCTACGGCCCGGCACCCGTCCAGGAACTGACCCGGCGCAGCATTGCCCTGGTGCGGGAAATTTCCGCAGGCCTGGCTGCGCCCATCCTCAAACCGCGGCCGCTGATCACTCTTGGCTCCGTGGCTGAGGCGGAAGCGTTGGCTGGTGGGAATGCGAATCTGGTGCTGCTGGGGCATGCCGAAACCATGGCGCTCAGCCCCGATGTGCGGCCCGAGGCGTTCTCGGCAGCCGTCCTGGATGACACAGCCATGGAGGTGGACGTGCCGGCACTGGTGGAGTTTTACCGCAGCCAGGCCGTGGCCGCCGGAGCCGTGATCGTGACAGGGGCGCCCGTCACGAAGGCGACGGCGTTGGCCAGGGGCTTTGAGGTGGTGGCGGGGGAGCACACCATCACGGCCGCCATGGTGGTGAACGCCGCAGGGGCCTGGGCGGACCAGGTTGCCGCCCTCTTTGGCGTCCGGCCGCGCGGCCTGATGCCGCACAGGCGCAGCGTGGCCATCGTTGCCACCGCGACGCCGGCCAACCCCGCCGGTCCCATGGTGGAGCCCGCCGATGAATCCTTCTATTACCGGCCCGACGGCGGTCACCTACTGATCTCGCCGTGCGAGTCCGTGCCCACCGAGCCCGGGGATGCTCAGGTGGTCCCGGCGGACATCGCCCAACTCATCCACCGCATTGACGCCGTCACCAGCTTGGGGATCACCGGCGTCGAACGGTCTTGGACGGGGCTGCGCACCCACCCCGCGGACGGCCTGCCGGTGGTGGGCTTCGACGCGGCCGTGCCCAGCTTCTTTTGGCTGGCAGGTCAGGGCGGCTACGGCATCCAGACCTCGGCGGCCCTGGCAACGCTGGCCGCCGGGCTCCTCACCGGGGAACTGTCAGGAGGGGACGGCGCACTCGCGGCAGCACTGAGTCCGCAACGGGCCGGCCTGGTCTAGCTCCTAGCTGGTGGCGCCGGAGGCCATGACGCCCACACCGAGCACGGCAAGGATGCCGCTGCTGATGCGTTCAATGAGCGTGTTGACCTTGGGTTTGCGCAGCCATTTCATGGCCTTGTACGCCGCAAAGGCGATGACGGTGAGGTACAGGGTGCCGATCACGGCCAGGGTCAGGCCCAGGATCATGGCCATGCCCAGGGTGTTGCCGCCGTGCGGAATGAACTGCGGCACCACGGCCAGGTAGAACAGGCCAACCTTGGGGTTGAGCAGCGTGGAGACCAGGCCCGAGGCAAACGCCGCCTTGGTGCTGTAGCGCAGCGGCTGCTGACCGCCATTTCCGGCGGCCATGCCTTCCTTGGCTGCCTTGCGGGCCTTCAAAAAGGACGAGACGCCCAGGTAGAGCAGGTACAGCCCACCGGCAATCTTCAACCACCTAAAAACTTCTGCCGACTGTTCCAAAATGGCGGCCAGGCCTACCCCCACCAGGGCAGCCCACACGAGTGAGCCAACACCGGATCCCGTGGCGGCGGCAATGCCGGCGCCGGCGCGGTTCAGCGAGATGCGGAGCACCAAAAACGTGTCGGGGCCCGGAATCAGGGCAAGCATGAGGCATAGGCCAGCGAAGGCCAACAGGGAAACGGCAGTCATGAAATCCATTGTCCGCCCTGGACGCCCCCAGCCGCAAGACGTCGCCTGGCTCCGCGGTCTGCCATGCCAGACTCCGCCCGGCCCCGCGGGCTAGGGCAGTGTCACGGCCAGATGGGTGGCGATGCCGAAGCTGCGCCCGGGGTAGCTCAGACCCTGGAAGTACTGGTTGGTGTGCGCCACAATCTGTTCGCCCGTGACGGCAACCCCAGCAAATTCGGTGTCCTCGGTGGTGTGGCAGTCGCTGACCAAGACAAAGTCATAGCCCTCGACGGCGGCACGGTGGGCTGTGGTGCGCACGCAGTAGTCGGATTGCGCGCCGGCCAGGATCAGCCGGCCAACGTCCAGGCGTTCCAGCTCGGCCGCCAGGGTGGTGCCCTCAAAGGAATCACGGTAGCTTTTGAAGACCAACGGGTCGCCCTCGCTGACGGGCAGGGAAGGAGCCAGCTCCCAGCCGCTGCTGTGCCGCGGCATGTACGCATCCTCGTGCTGGACAAAGATCACCGGAAGCTTAGCCGTTCGTGCCCGGCCAATGAGCACGGCGGTGCGGGCCAGCACCCCGTCGGTGTCAAAACACGTCGCCACCACATCCTTTTGCAGGTCGATGATCAGCAAGGCAGTTCCGGGACGCTCATTGGGCTGGTTCACCCCAGCAGTATTTCATGCCGGGCCGCCACATGGTAGGGCCACGGCGTCTGCCATGCCAGACGCCCACCGCGGCGCAGGCACCCGGCCCGGCCGCCCGGCGTCGTACGCTAAGGGCATGAGTGAACTGATCACCAACATCGGTGAATTGATGACGCAGGACCACGGGCAGGGCACGCGGCGCAATGCGGCGGTGGTGCTGGAGGGGGAGCGGATTGCGTGGATTGGCGACGCCGTGCACGCACCCGCCGCCGACACGCTCACCGACGCGCAGGGCCGGGCGGTACTGCCGGGCTGGGTGGATTCGCACAGCCACCTGATCTTTGCCGGGGACAGGACGGCCGAATTTGAGGCGCGCATGGCGGGGCAGAGCTACAGTGCCGGCGGCATTGCTGTCTCGGTGGACGCTACCCGCGCCGCCGGTGACTATGACCTCACCCGGCTGGCGATGGGCCGGGTGGCCGAGGCGGTGTCGCAGGGCACCACATACCTGGAAACCAAAACCGGTTACGGCCTGGATGTGGAGCACGAACGGCGCAGCGCCCGCATCGCCTCCACGGTGGTGGATGAGGTCACCTATCTGGGTGCCCACTTGGTCCCGGCGGGCATGGATGCCGACGCCTACACGGAGTTGGTCTGCACGGAGATGCTCGACGCCGTGCGGCCGTACGTGAGCTGGGCCGACGTGTTTTGTGAGCGCGGCGCCTTCAACCCGGAACAGTCCGCGGCCGTGCTTGCTGCCTGCCGCGACGCCGGGCTGGGGCTGCGCGTCCACGGCAACCAGCTGGGCCACGGTGACGGCGTGAAGCTCGCCGTGGAGTTTGGCGCGGCCAGCGTGGACCACGTGAACTTTCTCAGCGATGCTGATGTTGCCCTGCTGGCGGATTCGTGGTCCGGCTGGGACGCTGCGGCGGATTTCGGCAAAGGCGGCGTGCGGGGGACCGTGGCCACGGTACTGCCGGCCTGCGATTTGTCCACCCGCGCCCCGCTGGCCCCCGCCAAACAATTGCTGGATGCAGGGGTACAGATAGCCATTGCCTCCAACTGCAATCCGGGCACCTCCTACACCTCATCCATGGCGTTTTGTGTGACAACGGCTGTGCTGCAGATGGGGCTGAGCGTACATCAGGCCGTGCGCGCAGCAACCTACGGGGGAGCGCTCGCCCTGGGCCGGGAATCGGGTTTGGATGCGGACGGGCAGCGGGCCGTTGGTTCGATCGCCGTGGGGCACCGGGCGGATTTGCACATGCTCAAGGCGCCGTCTGCCACGCATCTGGCGTACCGCCCCGGCATCCCGCTGACGGCCGGCGTGTGGCGTGCCGGCGTCCGCCAGGTCTAGCCCTTAAACAACTGACTGTGAGTCTTGTATGTAGCTGGTCTGGGACTAGCTGGCAGAGTAGGTAGCGGCTGTACCATCTGATGAATGTGACTCAGCAACTGACTGGCTCCGTGAGG
>NZ_JBTNDR010000066.1:0-5774 GCF_054510895.1 Arthrobacter sp. HLT1-20
TGCATCAAACGCTACCTCGCCCGCACCGTCTACAAAATCCTCAACTCAAAAATCGAGACCCCGGCCTCGGCTTGACAAATATAGAAGGGTCCCGCAGAAAACGGCGAAAATATGCGTTTTGGACGCAATTTTCGCCGTTTTCTGCGGGTCAATTGTTCGGGGCCGACGCGGGCGGAGGCTAGCTGGGCAGCTCGACCTTGGGGCCTGTGCTGCGGATGGCCACAACAGCGTTGTGTCCGCCGAACCCGAAGGAGTTGTTCAGCGCCATGATCTCGCCCTCGGGCAGCGCCCTCGGTGATCCGGTGATGACATCCAGCGGGATTTCCGGGTCCTGGTTTTCCAGATTGATGGTCACAGGGGCCAGGCGGTGGTAAACAGCCAGCACCGTCAACACCGACTCCACGGCACCCGAGGCGCCCAACAGGTGGCCTGTCTGGGACTTGGTGGCCGAAACGCACACGTTGTGCACGTGTTCGCCCAAGGCGGCCTTCAATGCCGTGTACTCGGGCTTGTCACCAACGGGAGTGGACGTGGCGTGGGCGTTGACGTGGACAACGTCCTCGGGAAGGGCGCGGGCATCAAACAGGGCTGCCTTGAGCGCACGGGTGGCGCCCAGGCCCTGCGGGTCCGGGGCCGTGATGTGGTAGGCGTCGGCGGTGACCGAGGTGCCGGCCAATTCGCCGTAGATGCGTGCGCCGCGGGCCAGGGCGTGCTCCTCAGCCTCGAGCACCAGGGCCCCGGCGCCTTCGCCCATGACAAAGCCGTCGCGGTTGAGGTCGTACGGGCGTGACGCCGTCTCGGGAGAGTCGTTGCGCTTGGAGAGTGCCTGCATGGCAGCAAAGGAAGCCATGGGCAGCGGGTGGATCGCAGCCTCGGCGCCACCGGCCACCACGATGTCTGCCTTGCCTGAACGGATCAGTTCCAGTCCGATGTGCAGGGCCTCGGTTCCGGAGGCACAGGCAGAAACGGGGGTGTGGGCACCGGCGCGGGCGCCAAGGTCCAGGCTGACGGCAGCGGCAGGGCCATTGGGCATCAACATGGGTACGGTCATGGGCAGGACGCGGCGGGGGCCCTTTTCACGCAGGGTGTCCCACGCGTCAAGAAGCGTCCACACGCCACCAATTCCTGTGGCAAAGGCGACGGCGAGGCGGTCGTGGTCGATTTCCTCCAGGCCGGAATCCTTCCAAGCCTCGCGGGCGGCCACAACAGCGAATTGAGTTGAGGGGTCCATGCGCTTGGCTTCAACGCGGCTCAGGACATCCGTGGCAGGAGTTGTCACACGGGCGGCGAAGTGAACGGGAAGATCATACTTTTCCACCCAGTCGTCGGTAAGCGTGTGGGCGCCGGAGACGCCCTTGAGGGCGTTCTTCCACATGGTCGGGACGTCGCCGCCAATAGGCGTCGTGGCGCCCAGTCCGGTGATGACTACTTTGCGGGCCATGGTTCAACTCTCTACAAAATTTATGGGGCAGGGCGAATCAATGATTTTGTGGTTGGCCGGCGTCCTGCATTCCGGCCAACCACCATACCCCGAGCCGCTTGCGCAACAAGGGAGTTAACGCTGTGGCTGATTAAACCTGTGCGCCTGCAATGAAGCTGACTGCATCGCCAACGGTCTTGAGGTTCTTGACTTCCTCGTCCGGGATCTTGACGTCGAACTTCTCTTCGGCGTTGACAACAATAGTCATCATGGAGATGGAATCGATGTCCAGGTCATCAGTGAAGGACTTGTCAAGCTCTACAGCCTCGGGGGCCAGGCCCGTCTCTTCGTTGACGATTTCAGCCAAACCGGCCAAGATTTCTTCGTTGCTAGCCATTGATGGCTCCTTTTCTTGTTGTGCTGTGATCACCGAGATGATCTTTTCAGGCGTTGATGATCGCCCCACGGATGTGGGGAGATACGTTTATTAGGGTAGGCGCACCACTTGGGCGCCAAACACCAGTCCGGCACCAAAGCCGATCTGAAGCGAAAGTTTACCGGAGAGCTCCGGGTTCTCCGCCAGCAGCCGGTGTGTTGCCAGTGGAATGGAGGCAGCCGAGGTGTTGCCGGCATCGGCAATGTCGCGGCCAATGATGACGTGCTCGGGCAGTTTGAGCTGCTTGGCAAGCTCGTCGATGATGCGCATATTGGCCTGGTGCGGCACAAAGGCGCCCAGGTCATCCGCCGTGACACCAGCTGACTCGAGGGCAGCCTTGGCAACCTTCGCCATTTCCCACACAGCCCAGCGGAACACCGTTTGGCCGTCCTGGCGCAGGGTGGGCCACAAGCTTGCGTGGGCTTCGTCGGCGGCAGCCAGGTCAACGCCGTCGCCCTTCATGGCCTGCTCGCTGAAGTCGCGGATGTCCAGTTGCGAGTGGGTCATCCCGATGGTGTCCCACTTGCCTCCGTCGGATCCCCAGACCGTGGGGCTGATGCCGGGTTCCTCGGACGGGCCAATGACAACCGCGCCAGCGCCGTCGCCCAGCAGGAAGGAAATGGTGCGCTCGTGGTTGTCAATGACATCCGAGAGCTTTTCCACACCAATGACCAGGACGTAGTCGGCGGTGCCGGAGCGGACCAGCGAGTCGCCCTGGGCTACGCCGTAGCAGTAGCCGGCGCAGGCAGCCGAGATGTCAAAGGCCGGGGCCGGCGTGCAGCCCAACTTGTCAGCAATCAGGGCTGCAGCCGAGGGGGTGGCGTACGGGTGCGTCACGGTTGACACCAGTACGGCGCCAATCTGGGACGGCTCAATGCCTGCGCGCTTGATGGCCTCGGCCCCCGCACCGACAGCCATGTCCACCACGGAGACGTCCTTGGGGGCGCGGTGGCGGGTGACGATGCCTGTCCGTTGGCGGATCCACTCATCGGATGAATCGATCCACTGGCACACGTCGTCATTGGTGACGATCACGGACGGCCGGTACGCGCCAATGCCCATGATGGCCGATCCTGGGCGGAGGGTGCTTTGTTTCAGCGTGGGAGTGCTCACAGGGTTCCTTCGTGGGGCGCGGTGTGGGCTGCCAGCAATTCCGCGGCAGCCGCGAGGTCATCAGGTGTCTTCACAGCAAGGGTGGCAATGCCGCTCATGCCCCGCTTGGCCAAACCTGTCAAGGTCCCGGCCGGGGTGAGCTCGATCAAGGCCGTCACACCCATGGCCGACATGGTTTCCATGCACAAGTCCCAGCGGACAGGCCGCGATACCTGGGCGATCAGCGACTCAAGTGCCGCTTCCCCGGAAGGTACGACGGCGCCGTCGTAGTTGGAGAGCAGCGCCACCTTGGGTGGGTGCGGGGTCAGTGACGGGGCGAGGGCCTTCAGGGCCGAAACAGCGGGGGTCATGTGGTGCGTATGGAACGCGCCCGCAACCTGAAGCGGGATGACACGGGCCTTGGCGGGAGGGGCGGCAACCAGGGCCGCGATCTGCTCAAGCGTTCCCGCGGCAACCGTTTGGCCCTTGGAGTTCATGTTGGCAGGAGTCAGGCCCGCTGCCGCAATGGCTGCCAGCACCTCATCGGCGTCGCCGCCCACCACGGCAGCCATGCCAGTGGGCGTGGCTGCGGCGGCCTCGGCCATGCGGTTGGCGCGTTCACGCACAAACGCCATGGCATCAGCGTTGGAAAGGGTCCCGGTGAGTGCGGCTGCGGTGATTTCACCCACCGAGTGGCCGGCAACCACGACGTTGCGGCCGGCGAGGGCGGTTGCCACCTCGGTGCCCAGCAGGGCCTGTGCGGCAATGAGGCCGGCAGCCACAATCAGGGGCTGGGCAACGGCCGTGTTCTTGATGGTTTCGGCGTCGCTGGTGGTGCCATGGGTGAGCAGGTCAATCCCCGCGGCATCGCTCAGGGTGGCCAATTGGGCGGCCACGCCGGGGCGTTCCAGCCACGGCGAAAGGAACCCGGGAGTTTGAGAGCCCTGTCCAGGGCAGACTATTGCAAGCACATTAACCAGCTTTCCAAACAAAATGGCATTTTCACGGTGTTTTCATACACCAAGCTCTTCGCCGCGATTTGTAGGAAGTCTACAATAGGGCCGCGTTGGGGGCCCCATTGGCGACTTCTTTTTGGGGACGTTCCTCCAATTTACTGCCCGGAAGCCTGCATGGATGCCTTGGCGGGCGCTGCCCCGTGTTTGTTGGGCGTCGGCTTGGACACCGACGGTTTTGTTGGCGTGGCCAGCCGGCCCACGATGAGGGCTGTCTGCAGGACAAATGCCTCCCGGGGGATCAACGGATCCCACCCCGTGACGTCGCAGACGCGGCGCAGACGGTAGCGGACGGTGTTGGAATGGACAAACAGGTCGCGGGCCGCGGCCTCCAGCGAATGGCCCCCCTGCAGATAGCTGCTGAGTGTTTCGATCAGGCCGTTGGAGGCGGCAAGCAGCGGCCGGTAGATGCTCATCAGCAATGCCCGCTTGGCGGAGTCGTCGCCGCCAAGGACGCGTTCGGGCAGCAGGTCATCGGCCGAGACGGGCCGTGGCGCTGCCGACCAGCCCTTAGCTACTGCCATCCCCGCGAACGCCGCTTTTGCTGAGGCAGTGGCGTCCTGCAAGGTGGCGGCCAGGGGGCCATAGACCACGGCCCCCGGGGCGAAAAGTTCGCTCAGCCGGATATAGGCCGACTCGGGATCCGTCACATTGCCCAGCACCAAAATGAGCTTGTCGCCTTGGATTCCCACCATGACGTCCTCGGCGAAACGGCCTGCTGCGCGGCGCAAGGTGGCAAGGAATAAGGCGTTGGCCTCCTGTGGGGCGGGGCCCACCATGATGGTGAAGTGGCTGTGCGAGGTCCACCCCAGGGCCGAAATGCGTGATTGCAGTGCGTCAGCGTTTTCCCCGCGCAGGATCCCATCAACAGCCAAGGCCTCCAGGCGGGTGTCCCAGGCGCCGCGGTTTTCGGCGGCCCGGGCGTAAACGTCGGCAGCGGCGAATGCTACTTCCCTCGAATAGCGCAGGACTGCCTCACGCAGATCAACCTGTTCCTCGGCGGCGGCCAACTCGGGAACCCTGTCCTCCACCACCTGAACCACCGTGCGGATCAGTTGCAGGGCCCGTTGCAGGCTGATGGAACGGGTGAGTTCGGTGGGGGCTGTGCCAAAGACGTCTGAGAGCACCCAGCTGGGGGAGGAGGGATGCTCGTACCAGGAGACGAAGGCTGTTATGCCGTTTTGGGCCACCAATCCCAGGGCGGACCGTTCATCGGCGCTGAGCCTGCGGTACCAGGGGAGGGTGGTTTCCAGCTCCCGGCGCATCATGGTGGAAAGCGGGCCAATGTTGGCGCGCAGCCGCTCCAGGGTTTCGGAGGTGTTCTTGCTGCCGGCTGCCTTGACACCGGCCGTGGCCTCGGTGGGGGGAGTGGCTGCAGATGTTTTCTTGGCTACCATCCCTTGAGGATATGTCCTTAGCCGCCAAGGTGGCTATTTGTGTGAACCCAACAACTCAAGAACGCCGGAAACACGTAGCTTCGGGGCTTAACGTGGAACGGGTGGTTGCTGTGACTGTAGGGGTTCTACAGTCACAGCAACCACCCGTTCACAGGTGTTGCGAGTTGTCTAGCTGTTAGCCTTCGCCGCCTGCGCTGCCGGTGGTGCCGGCGTTGACGTTGAGGAGATCGTATTTCGTGGCTGCCTGTGTGGCGGCGTTGGGGTCGATCTTGCCTTGTTTGGCGAGCATTTGCAGGGTGCGGACTACCACGGAGTGGGTGTCGTTTTTGAAGTACCTGCGTGCTGCTTGGCGGGTGTCGGAGAAGCCGAAGCCGTCGGCGCCGAGGGTGGCGAAGTCGTTGGGCAGGAACTGGCGT
>NZ_JBTNDR010000067.1:0-4792 GCF_054510895.1 Arthrobacter sp. HLT1-20
GGGGGGGGGGCGGTGTTGCGTAGGGGGTCATGAGCCGAGATGAGTTGCCGCGTCAGATCTGGCTCGCGTCCTCTCATCAGGTCACGTACCGTCTGTGGTAGAGGCCGTTTTGGCGTGCCAGTGGCCACGGTTCAGGGCGCCGGCATGGGCTGGTTTTCCGGGTGCTGGTGACAGGGACGTGATCATGCAGACGATTTCGGCGGACCATTTCTTTGTTCCGATGGGCCGGGATTTGCGGGTGGTGCGGCCAGCTTGGGCGGCGTGGGGGAAAGTGATCTCATCGGCCACGCTAAAACATTTGATAGTCGCAGGACTCTGGACACAGCCCCGCGACAGTAGGCTGAGTTCGTTGAAGTCTAGGGCTTTTGGACAATTGCGTGCCGCATTCCATGTCCGATTCTCGATATGGTTAATGCAAAGTCACACGTCGCCCTAGGCGCGACGACCCTCTACATCTCGCGGTTCTTGCGACTAGAAATCACCAAATCGGCGCCGACGACCTTGCATCTATTAGATCGCAGACCGGAGCCCTGAGTCATGATGATCCCGCGGCCTCTCCGAGCTACTGGAGGGGAGGGTGGCTCCATGCCTCCATGCCTCCAGCGCCACAGTGTGAAGTCGTAGGCGTCGCTAAGAGGCAAGTTAGCCCAGGTTGCTGAGCCAGCGGAAGATCAGGTACACGATCACGGCAACCGTGGGAATTCCCGTGACAGCGGCGGCGCGCCACATTGCGCGCTCACGGTGAATGACGGCCTGACCCAAAAGGTGCGGCGCTGCAATCATGCACAACAGCAACACAGCCCCCAGGAACATCAGGGCAATCTTTCCAACGGTAGCCATGCCGCCTGCGGGGTTGGTAACAGCGGAGAAGATCAGCAGCCCCATCAAAATCATGGGCAGAATGACCACAACCCAGCCGAGCAGGGATACCAGGGTGCCCACCAGCTGCGAACGCGGTGGGAGCAGTTCTTCGCCGTGGACACGTGGGCGGCGGGATGCATCAGTCATGCTCTAGTTCTATCAGCAATGGCTGAGATCGTCAGTTCGTTGCGCACGCACCACAAGGCGTTCCTCCGTCACACAATGACTGCGGGCAGTCCAGCGGCAGGGAACAATTCAGGCCCCACAGCTCACCCGCGAAGCACGCATTTTCACCGGCACATGTGTCAGGTCTCGGAGAGGCGCCGAACAATAGGGGGTTGCCGCGGCACTCGCCCAGCCGGGGGTGTGACGTGTTTTCACGCTGCCGAGCCGCACCGAAACGTGCCGCCGCGCGCCCAACGTGGCGGCCGCCGTCGTCCAACTTTTGGGGCTAAACTCTGGACGGCAGACCCAGCTGGGTGTATTCTGCGTCACCGTCTATAGTGGTCTGGGTGACATTGACGGATGTCCCGGGAAAACTTTGAAAGAGGACCACTGTGAACGATCGTATCCGCCACGCCGGGTTGTTGGAGAAGCGCATGTCAGCCGAGGCGGCAGCGGCGCTGATTAAGCCCGGCATGACTGTAGCCATGAGCGGTTTCACTGGCGCCGGCTACCCGAAGGCTGTCCCGCAGGCACTCGCGGTCCAGATGGAGGAGGCGCACAGCAAGGGCGAATCGTTCAAGATCAAGGTCCTCACCGGCGCTTCCACCGCCCCCGAGCTCGACGGCGTTCTCGCCAAGGTGGGCGGCATGGAACTGCGCCTGCCGTACATGTCCGATCCGGCCCTGCGCAAGCGGATCAACGACGGCGAACTCGACTACATGGACATCCACCTGAGCCACGTGGCCCAGCACACCTGGTTCGGTTTCTACGGCGGCATCAACATTGCCATCATCGAAGTTGTTGGCATCCGTGAAGACGGCACCCTTATTCCGTCGTCGTCCGTGGGCAACAACAAGACCTGGCTGGACATGGCCGACGCCGTGATCATCGAGGTCAACAGCCGGCAGTCGGCGGCCATGGAAGGCATGCACGACATCTACTATGGCACCGCGCTGCCCCCGCACCGCAAGCCCATCGCGTTGGTTGACCCCGAAGACCGCATCGGTGTTCCGTACCTGCACGTTGACGCGGACAAGATCATTGCCGTGGTTGAGACCGACGCCCCGGACCGCAACTCCCCGTTCGCGGCACCCGATGAGGCCTCCAACCAGATCGCCTCACATCTGCTGGACTTCCTGGACGGCGAAATCTCCAAGGGCCGCATGACCAACAAACTGCTGCCGCTGCAGTCCGGCGTGGGCAACATTGCCAACGCAGTGCTGGCTGGCCTGTCCCGTGGTGGCTACCGCGGCCTGAAGGCGTACACCGAGGTCATCCAGGATGGAATGCTGGAACTGATCAAGGACGGCACGCTGGACTTTGCCTCCGCCACCTCCTTCTCCCTGTCCGAGGCGGGCATTGAGGAATTCAACCGCAACGTTGACTTCTACCGTGAGCGCATCGTGTTCCGCACCCAGGAAATCTCCAACCACCCCGAGCTGATCCGCCGACTGGGCTGCATTGCCCTGAACGGCATGATCGAAGCCGACATTTACGGCAACGTGAACTCCACCCATGTGGCCGGCTCACACGTCATGAACGGCATTGGCGGCTCCGGCGACTTTGCCCGCAACGGTTTCCTGTCCGTGTTCATGTCCCCGTCCACCGCCAAGGGCGGGGCCATTTCAGGGATCGTGCCGATGGCCAGCCACGTTGACCATACCGAGCACGACACCATGATCCTGATTACCGAGCAGGGTCTTGCCGACCTGCGCGGACTGGCTCCGAAGCAGCGTGCCCGCGTGATTGTTGAGAAGTGTGCCCACCCGGACTACAAGCCCATGCTGGAAGACTACTTCGAGCGCGCTTCCCGTGACTCCTACGGCAAGCACACACCGCACCTGTTGGGTGAGGCGCTTTCCTGGCACCAGCGCTACATCGAAACCGGCGACATGCGCCCGTAGCTTTTTGCTGATCGAGCCCGTCGAGACCGAGATTTCGGCAGGCTCAATCATCATTTGTCAGTGAAATGCCCCCGTTGTCACCGCCCGAGTGGGCTGTGGGAACGGGGGCATTTTTGTAATCTGATCTGCCGCTTAGCCTGTGTATGCCGTCACAGCTGCGGCCAGTTCCTCCGCCATCATGTCCATGTTGATGGCCACGGCTGCTGCCGCGCCGCCCTGGGCGGCGGCCAAAACGGTGGCCTTCATGTCCGTGACATTGCCGGCGGCCCACACACCGGGAACGGAAGTCAGCCCCGTCTCATCCGATTCAATCGTGGCGCCGAACGGGTTAGCGGTGGGCACCAGCCCAAGCCCCGACAGGAACCCGGCCCGGGCCACCACCCTCGACTGCACCGTCAGGGCCTGAACCGAATGCTTGCTGCCGTCTTCCAACTCAACCTGGGTCACGGCGTCGTCCGTGCTGTGGATCTGGGCAACGGCGCCGGTGACCACGGGAATCCCTCGGGCGGCCAGTTGCTCAAGTTCTGTCTCGGATGGCTGGGGTGCGTTGTTCAGGAACAGCGTGATGTTGGCCGACCATTGGCGGAACAGCAACGCCTGGTGGGCGGCGAAGGTGCCGTTCCCGATGACACCGATGGCCTGGTCCTGGATTTCCCAACCATGGCAGTAGGGGCAGTGTGCCAGGTCCTTGCCCCAGCGTTCGCTCAGCCCGGCAATGTCCGGGAGTTCATCCACCAGGCCAGTGGTGACCAGAATGCGCTTCGCCTCAAAGGTTGCGCCGTCCGCCAAGGCAACCCGGAAGCCGTTGTCCGTGCGCTCGGCACTGACAACAGTCCCGTCTGCAACGCGCACATCGTAGGGAGCCAGGTCGGCGCGACCCAGACGGGTCAGCTCCAGGGGAGCAACGCCGTCGCGCGTGAGAAAACCGTGCGCGCCCGCCGCGGGAGCATTGCGCGGCTGGCCGGAGTCGATCACTGTCACCGAACGGCGTGAGCGGCCCAGCAGGAGTGCCGCGCTGAGTCCGGCTGCGCCGCCGCCAATAATAAGTACGTCTTGCATGGTGTCCGCCTTTTGCTTGATTTCTTGGTCCCTCAAGCGTGTGTCGTGGCGGTCTCGGGTGGCAATCTTTGTTGCCGAACTGGCAAACTCAAACCATGAGCGAAGAAACCGAGGAAGTACTGTCCGGTGTTGGCCAACGGCTCAAGGCGCTGCGGCTGCAGCGGAACCGGACGTTGGCGGACCTTGCTGCGGACACCGGGATTTCCGTGAGCACGTTGTCGCGGTTGGAATCGGGGTTGCGGCGGCCCAACCTGGAACTGCTGCTGCCGTTGGCCAGGGCCTATGCGGTTCCGCTGGATGAGCTGGTGGGTGCACCTGCCACCGGCGATCCGCGCATTCACCTGCGCCCCATGAAACGCAACGGGCAAACCATTGTGCCGCTGAGCAGGGGTGGTGGCGGACTGCAGGCGTTCAAGCACCTGCTGCCCGGTGGCGCGTCGCTGCCGCAGCCCGAGCCCAAGGTCCATGAGGGGTACGAGTGGATGTACGTGCTCCGCGGCCAGCTGCGGGTGGTGCTGGGGGAGCGGGATTTTGTGCTGAAACAAGGCGAGGCTGCGGAGTTCGATACCCGCACCCCGCACTGGTTCGGCCGCGCAGCAACGGACAGTGTGGAATTCCTGACGCTCTTTGGGCCGCAGGGCGAGCGCATGCACGTGCGCGCGGCGCCGGCCAAGTAGCCCCACCGATCGGGAACTGATATGTGGGAACTTTTGTCAAGAGGCATCGGTGTGCGGCTCCCATCTTTTTTGGTGGGGGCCGCTTTCTTGGGTGCTTTCCGGGTGTGGCGGTCGTGCTGGCGAGTC
>NZ_JBTNDR010000068.1:0-3580 GCF_054510895.1 Arthrobacter sp. HLT1-20
GCCCTTCACCACTGGTGTGGTGGGGGTTCTCACAGGGGTAACCTGTTTTTTTGGTTTCAACTAACAAAGCTGGGTTTGTTGGTTGGGAACCACATAGTGAACGCGAGCAATTTATGCTTTATAAGGTGTGTGTAGTGTAAGTTATCGGCTTATTAGTACCGGTCAGCTTCACGAGTCTTTAGTCCTCGCTTCCACGTCCGGCCTATCAACCCAGTGGTCTAGCTGGGGGCCTCTCACACTTGATGTGTATGGAAATCTCATCTCGAAGCGGGCTTCCCGCTTAGATGCTTTCAGCGGTTATCCCATCCGAACGTAGCTAATCAGCGATGCACTTGGCAGTACAACTGACACACCAGAGGTTCGTCCGTCCCGGTCCTCTCGTACTAAGGACAGCCCTTCTCAAATTTCCTGCGCGCGCAGCGGATAGGGACCGAACTGTCTCACGACGTTCTAAACCCAGCTCGCGTACCGCTTTAATGGGCGAACAGCCCAACCCTTGGGACCTACTCCAGCCCCAGGATGCGACGAGCCGACATCGAGGTGCCAAACCATGCCGTCGATATGGACTCTTGGGCAAGATCAGCCTGTTATCCCCGAGGTACCTTTTATCCGTTGAGCGACGGCCATTCCACAATGTGCCGCCGGATCACTAGTCCCGACTTTCGTCCCTGCTCGAGGTGTCCCTCTCACAGTCAAGCTCCCTTGTGCACTTACACTCGATACCTGATTGCCAACCAGGCTGAGGGAACCTTTGGGCGCCTCCGTTACTTTTTAGGAGGCAACCGCCCCAGTTAAACTACCCATCAGGCACTGTCCCTGACCCGGATTACGGGCCGAAGTTAGATGTCCAAAGTGACCAGAGTGGTATTTCAACGATGACTCCATCACAACTAGCGTTGTGACTTCACAGTCTCCCACCTATCCTACACAAGCCACTCCGAACACCAATACCAAACTATAGTAAAGGTCTCGGGGTCTTTCCGTCCTGCTGCGCGTAACGAGCATCTTTACTCGTACTGCAATTTCGCCGAGTTTATGGTTGAGACAGCGGGGAAGTCGTTACTCCATTCGTGCAGGTCGGAACTTACCCGACAAGGAATTTCGCTACCTTAGGATGGTTATAGTTACCACCGCCGTTTACTGGGGCTTAAATTCTCAGCTTCGCTCCGAAGAGCTAACCGGTCCTCTTAACCTTCCAGCACCGGGCAGGAGTCAGTCCGTATACATCGTCTTGCGACTTCGCACGGACCTGTGTTTTTAGTAAACAGTCGCTTCCCCCTGGTCTCTGCGGCCCACACCCGCTCACGGAACGCTAGGTTCCTTCACGGGGCAGGCCCCCCTTCTCCCGAAGTTACGGGGGCATTTTGCCGAGTTCCTTAACCATAATTCTCTCGATCGCCTTAGTATTCTCTACCTGATCACCTGTGTCGGTTTGGGGTACGGGCAGTTAGAACCTCACGTCGATGCTTTTCTAGGCAGCATAGGATCACCGAATTCCCCCATGCGGGGGTCCCATCAGATCTCAGAATCGTCATTGAAGACAACACAACGGATTTGCCTATCGTGTTTCCTACGTCCTTAGACCGGGTCTACCATCGCCCGGCTCGGCTACCTTCCTGCGTCACACCTGTTAATACGTTTACCTCCCTGACTCAGGTCCCACGCTCCCTGTATACCCTGGTCCCGAAGGACACTCAGTAACAGCTTGGGTGGTTAGTATCATCAGTTCAATATGGGCGGTTCTTCACCGGTACGGGAATATCAACCCGTTGTCCATCGACTACGCCTGTCGGCCTCGCCTTAGGTCCCGACTTACCCAGGGCAGATTAGCTTGACCCTGGAACCCTTGATCATTCGGCGGACGGGTTTCTCACCCGTCTTTCGCTACTCATGCCTGCATTCTCACTCGTGTAGGCTCCACCGCTAGTTCACACTGCGGCTTCAATGCCTACACGACGCTCCCCTACCACTCCAAACCCCTGAACCAAAGGACGAACCTCCTGGCTTGGGTAATGTTTGAAATCCACAACTTCGGCGGTGTACTTGAGCCCCGCTACATTGTCGGCGCGGAATCACTTGACCAGTGAGCTATTACGCACTCTTTTAAGGATGGCTGCTTCTAAGCCAACCTCCTGGTTGTCTAAGCAATCCCACATCCTTTCCCACTTAGCACACGCTTAGGGGCCTTAGTTGGTGGTCTGGGCTGTTTCCCTCTCGACTATGAAGCTTATCCCCCACAGTCTCACTGCTACGCTCTGACTTACCGGCATTCGGAGTTTGGCTGACGTCAGTAACCTTGTAGGGCCCATTAGCCATCCAGTAGCTCTACCTCCGGTAAGAAACACGCAACGCTGCACCTAAATGCATTTCGGGGAGAACCAGCTATCACGAAGTTTGATTGGCCTTTCACCCCTACCCACAGCTCATCCCCTCCATTTTCAACTGAAGTGGGTTCGGTCCTCCACGCGCTCTTACACGCGCTTCAACCTGGCCATGGGTAGATCACTTCGCTTCGGGTCTAGATCACGCCACTACGATCGCCCTATTCAGACTCGCTTTCGCTACGGCTTCCCCACACGGGTTAACCTCGCGACGTAACACTAACTCGCAGGCTCATTCTTCAAAAGGCACGCCATCACAAGAACAACTACACCAAGGTGCACGCTTGCTCTGACGGATTGTAAGCACACGGTTTCAGGTACTATTTCACTCCCCTCCCGGGGTACTTTTCACCTTTCCCTCACGGTACTTGTCCGCTATCGGTCATTAGGTAGTATTTAGGCTTATCAGGTGGTCCTGACAGATTCACACGGGATTTCTCGGGCCCCGTGCTACTTGGGATACTCACCAGGGAGTGCACTGCATTTCAGTTACGGGACTCTCACCCTCTACGGTCGGCCATTCAAAACCGTTCACCTATACATGCACCATTCCCCTCAACAGTCCGGCAGAACTGTAACGGTAAATCCCACAACCCCGCACCATGCAACGCCCGCCGGCTATCACACATGACACGGTTTAGCCTGATCCGCGTTCGCTCGCCACTACTAACGGAATCACTATTGTTTTCTCTTCCTGTGGGTACTGAGATGTTTCACTTCCCCACGTTCCCTCCACACATCCTATATATTCAGATGCAGGTCACCACCTCGTCTTGCAACGGGTAGCGGGGTTCCCCCATTCGGACACCCTCGGATCAAAGTTTGGTTATCAACTCCCCGAGGCTTATCGCAGATTCCTACGTCCTTCTTCGGCTCCTAATGCCAAGGCATCCACCGTGTGCCCTTAAAAACTTGACTACACACATGTAATCAACACTTACTTATCGAGAGAACCATGAAAACCAACACCACCACACCCAAAGGTGTAACAGCATCAGATCCAGGTTCATCATTTTCTCAAAGAAATTGCTTCTTTATAAAGATGCTCGCGTTCACTATGTAGTTCTCAAACAACAACCCCACCACACACTCCACCACCAGAGCACCGATCAACACTCCGAAGAATCTTGAACCAGTACCGCCTAGCGGTTCGGTTGTGTGCGGGAAACCAGGCACAACACAACCACCAATTACTTGGT
>NZ_JBTNDR010000069.1:0-3295 GCF_054510895.1 Arthrobacter sp. HLT1-20
GTTCTCAGCGTTGATGAGTTTCACGGTTGTCGGATCAAGGTCGCCCTTGTCATTGTTCAACACAGGAACCTTCACGGCGGAACCCTGAACATTATTCAGCGATTCATCCTTCACAGCTTCAGGGGCCGCGTATGGTGCTGTGGTGAAACTGCAAGAGACGTTTTGGACGCCCTGTGGAATGGTAAAGGATCCGCTGGCACCGGGGCCAGAGGCTACAACTGTCCCCGTGGCGGGATCTACGCACTTCCATGAAGTCTCATAGAGCGCAGGATTAGTTGTCCCGGCAGGGGTTTGTTCTACGGTGTAAGTCTCGCCAGGAAGGATGAGCAGAGGTCCCACAGATTTGGAGTCATTGTTGCCGGTCGTCGTGCCCGTGTTTCCGGTGCTGATTCCGCCACCACCGATGGTGACTGTGAACTGGTCCGTGTCATTGACGCGTTCCTGGGGGAGATCTACCCGAACAGAGCCGGTGAACGGCAGCGAGCGGGATCCGAGGTCGGTAATGGCGACGTCAAGAGTTTTTCTCTCCATGACCTGACCGGTGATCGGGTTGACCCTGAGGAAACCGTTGGCCCCGCCACCAGCAACATAAAGGAAGCCATCTTTGGCAAAAGCCATCGAATTCAGTGCTACCCCGTTGGCGATCTGCGGACCGACTTTGGTGGCAGCTCCGCCACTTGAAGTGAGTTGGCTAGCATCCACGCGGTAAATCTGTGCTGCCGCGGCACTGCTGGCAACAAAGTACATGTTCCCGAGGCTGTCGAACGCGAGGTCACCATTGCCGCCAGGAGGGGCATCCGCTGTGACAGGAATAGTGCTCGTTGCAAGAGTGTTTGTGGCAGGGTCAAACGTTTTGAAAACGAAGTTGTTGCCGCCCCCGGCAGCCTGCCCGCCAAAGTAGAATATACCGTTAGCAGGATTAACCCCACCCATAGTATTGGGCACTGCAGGGGTGGCCCGTGCTGTAGTCTCCCAGTTCTCGGTCGATGCTGTGTACTCGAAAATGCTCGTGCCGTTAGTTAGCAGGACCTTGTTGCCGTCATTAGTCAGGCCAATTTGGTTGAGCCCGGTCACCCCACCTGGAACCGTCAGCACAAGCGAAGTCGTGCCCGTGGCCAGGTCAACAGAGACTATATTGGATCCACCTGACTGGGTCGCGTACATGCCCGTGTCAGGGAAAACAGAGGCTGCGAACGCAGGCTGCGGGATGATGATGAAGCCACCAGTAATCAAGGCTGCGGTCAAGCCCGCACCGCCTGCCTTCTTAAGATAGCTGTTGCCGACGGATTGTTTCGATGATCGCAAGATTTACTCCCCTAACGCGGGCAAGATGCCCACTAAATTCGCCTATTCACATATTTACTCCTGCGCGTTCATTCTAGGGTACAAAATAAGGTACAAAGTCCCCTGCCAAGGGCACAAACAAGTCACCTCATTGCCCCCACTACGCAAAGTATGAAGATCAATCCTTGAGTCCTTTCCAGCACTTATGATGGTCCGCAAAGACAAGCCATGCTCAAGCCCACAACCGCTAAAGCGCGGACACGATCAGAGTCTGCCCATGGCAAGCAGCGGCCATCCAGCGCCGAATTCCTGACAATGACCGCTATTCAGGTGGGTTGCATCCGCATGTGTCTAAGTCCCGGCTGCGTTTCCTTGAGCGTGGATACCCGCCGCTCAAACTGTCCGGCTCGATCCAGACTCCGATTCCGAATCCGTGGGGATCGAGATGATCCTTCGGGGCCGACTATTGCCCATCTACGGTGTCCATTGATTCAATGAACCATGGCGTCTGCGGCCTGTTCAATCCGTGCCTGACTGTTGAAAAAACTACCGGTTTCGATGCCTTGATGGGGTGGTACGTGGCCGAGGACAACGCCAGTATGAATTTCGGCTGATACAACCGACCATTTCGGCGCTAGGATTCCGGCCATATTGGCAGCAGATAATGGCAAATACTGGGGCTCAAAATAGGAACTCCAAAGAACTGAGTGCAACGTTCGCGGCAGCGGCTTGACGCGCGCGGCCGCTCCTAGTCGCCCGTCCTACCGGGCCTGCTAGGGAGTGCCACAATTATTCAAGAGAGTGCATAGGAGCCTGGAACACTGCACCGGCCCCCGAACCCATCTTCGCAAGCATCGTCATTTATGCCGACCAGAGTTGCTGCTGAAATGGTCTGAAAGTGCTGCTGAAGTGGCTGGAACCTTTTCGCTGACACAAAGCCGATAGCTCCAAAGCCTCTCCTGTTGAATGACCCCCGAACTCTTACAGGGCCGCAACGAACGGGGCTAGTACTTGTCGTCGTTCTTGGGCCTCGGCCACGCCAGACAACCCACGGATTCCTCTGACGGTTCCTGGGCCGTTTTCGCCTGTCACAGGGCCTCAGCGCTTGATGAGCTCTTGGCCAGGGAGTCAGACAGCGCCGATGACTTTTTAGAATATCCAACATCGCCTCGGACTGCTCAGGCCTCACCGTCAGAGCCGCGAATGCATCCTCCGGTCTTCGAAGTCAGTCTGGTTCGCTCTGCACTAGAGGAGGCAATTGCGCCTATGATCGGCATCCCCGATGTGCGTCAAACCAAAACAAGCTTGACAGTCTCATTCCTGTTTCCCAGCGTCCGGCCGCTACTCGAGGATCGAACCCAAGAGTCCGGTTGGGGCAGGTCGAGTTCGCCTCCGAAATAGGCTAACGCTGGTGGTGCGCTCGGGGTGAGACTCTACTCGACAGTGGCCACTTCATTGACAGCACACAGATTGAGTAGAGTGTCGTTTCGGATTTCCGCGGGCAGGGTAACGACTCATCTTCCTCGGGGAGCCGCCGGTGCTTTCGCCAGTTGATGTACTCGGCCACGGCCACGGCCACGGCCACGGCCACGGCAACGGCAACGTCGAGGGTCGCGTTACGGCTGGTATCGGTGTCCCGACCCTTGACGGTCTGGGTGCCGTTGGTGGTGGTGCGCATGCACGTAGTGAACACGCTCTGGTTGAGATGATTCCGATGAGGACGGCACTGGTTGCCGCCCTCATCGAGGAATTGCGTGTACCGGCCGACAAAGCTAGCGTCTGTTGATGACCACCATCTTGCTGCGCATAGCGCTGGCGGCCAGTTCATAGTTGACATTGATCAGTCCGAGGACCTCGGACACGGTTTGCACCCGGCGTCGAACAGTGCGATCGCCGGTGCGTTCGACCCCGGGCACGCCAAGAGCGAACTCAGCGGCCAATGGTGTCGGCATATCGACCTCCAGCACGAGCTCTCCGGGGAGTTCAGGCCGGGGAAGTGACGCCGCTCCAC
>NZ_JBTNDR010000007.1:0-136450 GCF_054510895.1 Arthrobacter sp. HLT1-20
CGCCGGCCACCAACAACACCAGCCCCAGCCAAGCACGTCGGAATCAACCTGCCCAAACCAAAAACACCACAAAAACTAGCCAAGTGACTCAACACAGCTTGACAATTTTCGTGGCGCCACATACACAGAGAACGGTGCGCAGGAGCAAAGTGCGGGTCCTCGTTGGCTAGCCCCGGGCGGCGACGAACGCGCGGACGCAGGCTTCGACGTCGTCGGCGCTGTGGGCTGCCGAGAGCTGCACACGAATACGGGCGGCGCCGCGGGGCACCACGGGGAAGCTGAACGCCGTGACGAAGACGCCGTGATCCAGCATGGCGTTGGCCACGCGGGCGGCCTCAACGGCGTCGCCGAACATGACGGGCACGATGGCGTGCTCGCCGGGCAGCAGCTCGAAGCCTTCCTCGGTCATGCGGGTACGGAACAAATTGGCGTTCTCGAACAGGCGCGTGCGCAGCTCGCCGGAACCCGCCACGAGTTCCAGGGCCTTCAGCGTTGCGGCCACGATGGCAGGAGCCAGGGAGTTGGAGAACAGGTAGGGGCGTGCTTTTTGGCGCAGCATGGCGACGATCTCGCCGCGGCCGGCAACGTAGCCGCCCGATGCCCCGCCCAAAGCCTTGCCGAAGGTGCCCGTGTAAATGTCCACACGGTCAGAAACGCCTGCGTGCTCGGGTGTGCCGGCACCTGTGGCGCCCATGAAGCCCACGGCGTGGGAGTCGTCAACCATGACCAGGGCGTCGTACTTGTCGGCCAAATCGCAGATGGCCTCCAGGGGTGCCAGGAAGCCGTCCATGGAGAAGACGCCGTCGGTGACGATGATGGTACGGCGGGCCCCGGCGCCGTCGTTCATGGCAGCGGCTGCCTGGAGCTGGACCTCGAGATCTGCCATGTCCTGGTTGGCGTAGCGGAAGCGCGCGGCCTTGGACAGGCGGATGCCGTCAATGATGGAGGCGTGGTTCAGGGAGTCGGAGATGATGGCGTCCTGGGCCCCGAACAGGGACTCGAATACGCCGCCGTTGGCGTCAAAGCAGGAGGAGAACAAGATGGTGTCCTCGGTGCCCAGGAATGCCGAGACGGCCGATTCCAGCTGCAGGTGCAGGTCCTGGGTGCCGCAGATGAAGCGGACGCTGGCCATGCCGAAGCCGCGCTCGTCCATGGCGGTTTTGGCGGCGTCGATGATGGCGGGGTGGTCGGCCAGGCCCAGGTAGTTGTTGGCGCAGAAGTTCAGCACCGGGGCGGTGGCGCCGTCCAGCGGGCCTGCCTGCACGTGGCTGGACTGGGCGGAGGTGATTTGGCGTTCGGTCTTGAACAGGCCGGCGGTGCGGATCTCGGCCAGCTCGGCGGTGAGCGCGTCTTTCATGGCGGTGTACATGGGACTCCTTGGGTACGTGGCGTAAGGGGCGGACGACGGCGGAACGAAAGGTTCCGCCGTCGTGCTGGGAAAGCGTGAGAAAAGTTAGGAGAAAACTGACCAGTCGAGGACAACTTTGCCGCCGCGGCCGGACTTGGCGATCGTAAAGGCCTGCTCCCATTCTGTGGCGGGCAGGACGTCCGTGACAACACTGGCCACGGCTTTGCGCAGCACGGGGTTGGAGGAGAGCATGGCGCTCATGGCGTACCAGGTCTCAAACATTTCGCGCCCGTAGATGCCCTTGAGGGTGAGCATGTGCGTGACAACCTTGCCCCAGTTGATGTCGATGGACTCGCTCGGCAGGCCCAGCATGGCGATGCGCCCGCCGTGGTTCATGTTGTCGATCATTTCCGGCAGGGCCGTGGGGTGGCCGGACATTTCCAGGCCAATGTCGAAGCCTTCGCGCATACCCAGCAGCAGCTGCGCTTCCTTCAGGCGGGTGGTGGCGACGTTGACGGCCAGGTCGGCGCCCATCGCGGCAGCCATGGCCAGGCGCGGTTCGGAGACGTCGGTGATGGCGATCTTGCGGGCGCCGGCGTGGCGGGCGACGGCGATGGCCATCAGGCCGATGGGGCCGGCTCCCGTGATGAGCACGTCCTCGCCCACCAGGCCGAAGCTCAGTGCGGTGTGGACGGCGTTGCCCAGCGGGTCAAAGATGGCGCCCAGTTCGGGGGTGATGGAGGGGTCGTGGTGGACCCAGACGTTGGATTCGGGGATGACTACGTACTCGGCAAACGCGCCGTCGCGCTGCACGCCCACGGAGATGGTGTTGATGCACATGTGGCGGCGCCCGGCGCGGCAGTTGCGGCACATGCCGCACACCACGTGGCCCTCGCCGGAGACCTTGTCCCCCACTTTGACGTCGTTGACCTCGGAACCCACTTCCACCACTTCGCCGTAGAATTCGTGCCCGGCAATGAGCGGGGCGTTGATGGTTGAGGCGGCCCACGCGTCCCAGGCCAGGATGTGCAGATCGGTGCCGCACAACCCGGTGGTGGCAACCTTGATTTTGACGTCGCGCAGGCCGGTTTCCGGTTCGGGGCGTTCGACGAGTTCAAAGCCGGCGTGCGCGCCGGACTTGTACAGTGCTTTCATGGCGGGCAATCCTTTGGTGGTGGTGTGCTTTCCATTACAGCGCTCAAAACCGTTTAGCACAATCGATAATTTCTCCACTGTCGATTAAGTAAATGCTAAATGGTAGCCTTGTGGCGTGGAACTCCATCAACTTCAAATGCTGCGCGAGCTGGGTGAGCTGGGCAGCGTCAAGGCCGTGGCGGAGACCTTGTCCGTCACTTCCTCCGCCGTGTCCCAGCAAATTTCGCTGCTGCAGCGCCAGGTCGACACCCCGCTCACGCGCAAGGACGGCCGCAATTTGGTCCTCACCGAGGCCGGCCAGGTGCTGGCCGATGCCGGGGCGGATGTCATCAACGCCATGGCGAAGGCGCACGCGGCGATCGGCGCGTACCAGAGCGACCGGCACGGCACGGTGTCCATCTCCGGTTTCCACTCGGCCGGGCAGGCGTTGTTCGCCCCATTGGTCAGCCGGCTCGCTACGCTGCGGGTGCCTGCTTCTGGGCTTTCCATGGGGATGCCCGACGGCGGCACCCCGGCGGGCCTGCCGGGTGGCGGTGCGCCGCGGGTCAGGTTGAGTGATGAGGATGTGGCCCAGCACGACTTCCCGGCGCTGTGCGCAAAATATGACCTGGTGCTGGCCCACAGGATGGACCACAGCCCCGCCTGGCCCGAGCAGCAGATCAAGGTCATTCCGCTGGCCCACGAACCCCTGGACGTGGCACTGGCCGTTGACCACCCCCTGGCGGGCAAGGAAACCCTCACCCCGGCCGATGTGGTCAACTACCCCTGGGTGACCAGCCGCAGCGGCTACTCCCCCGCGGATGTGCTGGTGGCCATCGGCGCCATGGCGAGCATGCCCGTGAACGTGGTGCACCGGATCAACGACTATTCAACGGTTGCGGCACTGGTGTCCACCGGCGATGTTATTGGTCTGCTTCCCCGGTTTACCTCCAGCCCTGCGCTGAATTCCGGCGTTGCCCTGCGCCCCCTGGCCGGGATCAACACCAAGCGGCGCATCGACTTGCTGGTGCGCCCGGAAAACCTGAAGCGCGAGTCCGTCATGATGGTGGCCAAGGCGCTGGCGGAGGTCATGGCCGAGCTGACCGGGGACTGATGTTGACAGGCTCAATCACCGGCGCGAAGCTCCCACGCCCTCGGTGCAATAGCTGCTGACTTACGCCTTTGCGCGGGCCGGCTGGCCGGCATTGAAGTACGCCACGAGCTCGGCCGGAAGCTGCGGAACTTCAAGGGCGCCGCCGTCGGACCGCAAAGACTGGGCAGCCAGCACACCGGCCGCAACCGAGGCACGGGCCGCGATGGGCGAGGTCTCGGTGGCGCCGCCGTCGCGGGCGAAGCGCAGGAACTCGGCAATCAGCAACGGATCGGCACCGCCATGGCCGCCCTCGCCGTCGCGAATCACGATTTCCGCATCAGGGGCCACAAAGCCTTCCTGGGAGCGGCTGGTCCACACCTTAATAACGTCGCCCGGGCCGTCGCCAAAGTTCTCGATCCGGCCCTTGGTGCCAATGACCGTGTAGTTGCGCCAGTAGTCGGGGGTGAAATGGCACTGCTGGTAGGACGCCAGGGCCCCGTTGTCCAGCACCATCTGCATCATGGAGATGTCCTCAACATCGATGATGGGGTTGAGGTCCGTCTGCTCGGCGGGCGGCCAGTTTTCCAGCGAGAACCAGTCCCCCATGCGCCTGTCGGTGTTGTCCCTGCGCGAGGAGACGTCCCCGTACACAGCCAAATCCCCAATGGCGGAGACGCGTTGGGTGTAGCCGCCGGCCAGCCAGTGGATCACGTCAATGTCGTGGGCACCCTTTTGCAGTAGCAGCGAGGTGGTGTTGGCGCGCTCGGCATGCCAGTCCTTGAAGTAGTAGTCCCCGCCGTTGCCCACAAAGTGGCGGCACCAGACCGCCTTGACCTCGCCAATGGTGCCGGCCGCAATCAGCTCGCGCATCTGAACCACCACGGGCATGTGGCGCATGTTGTGGCCAACGTAGAGCCGGGTGCCGGTCTCAAAGGCTGTGGTCAAAATGGCATCCGCAGCCTCCAGGGTCACATCCAAGGGCTTCTCGCAGAAGGTGGGGATGCCGGCTTTCAGCGTCTCCACAGCAACCTCGGCGTGCCGGTTGTCCGGGGTCAGCACCAACACGGCGTCCAGGCCGGCAGCCAGCAGCTCGTTCAAGTCGGAGGTGATAGCCGCTGTGGGGATCTTTGCTGCGGCATCGGCGCGGCCACGCTCGGAAACGTCACACACCATGACCACGGCAGATCCTTCACCCGGCTGGTGCACCTGCTTCCACAACGAGGCCCGCAAGCCAAAGCCAACGATCCCAATACGCATGTCCTGCACGGCCTGCTCACTGTCCGGGCGGGCCTGAACCAAATCTGTCACAACACAACTTCTTTCTTGTTCGGCAAAAACGAATCATGGGGGTGGCCAGGGGCGGAATCGCGCACAAAGAGGCGCCAGGGGAATTCCAGGACCTGGTATGGCTTGGCGGGGTCTTGGGCCCGTTCCACCAGAAAATTGGCCAATCGGGCGTAAAAATCGACGGGACCTATGGTGCTCAGCGACGGCGTCATGGCCTCGCCGGCCATGGTGTTACCAATACCCAGCACCGCCACATCACCGGGTACAGAGAGTTTGAGCCGCTCAGCGGCATGCACTGCCGCGATCGCAGCGAAGTCGGAGGTGGCAAAGATGGCGGTGGGCGGCTCGGGCAGCTGCAGGAGTGCCACGGCCGCTTGGTAAGCACTGACTTCGTCCCCTTCGAAGACGGCCACGTACTCCGGCCGGAAGGCGAGGCCGGCCCGTTTCAGCCCGGCAACATAGGCCCGGTACCTGGTGGGGCCGGAGGCGTGCACACTGCCCGCCGTGGTCAGGGCGGCCACCTTGGTGTGGCTGGCCGTCAGATGGTCCATGGCCTGGTCCATGGACGCGCCGGCCACGGATCTGATCACGTCAAAACCCTCAGGCTCCAGGGTTTCACTGAAGACCACCAAGTTGTTGCTCCTCGCCAGTTCTGCCAGCAGCTCGGCGTCGCCCGGGCGTTCCGCGGCGTCGATGAAGATGACGTCGGCACCCTGGCGCTTGATGGCCGTGCGCCAGTCCGTGTCGGCAAGAATCATGGGGGTGATGCCGGCGGGGGCCACTGCCGCACCGACCGCCTTGCTGACGGACAGGGACCAGGGATCCGAGAGCATGGTCAAGGAGAGCATCATCAGGTTGGATTTGCCGGTTCTGATGGTTCGGGCGGCCTGGTTGGGCCGGTAACCCAGCCGGGTTGCCGCGGCGTGGACCCGCTGGGCGGTGGCCGGTGAAATCCCGGAACCGTTTCCCTTGGTGCGCCCGGCCAGGACGTAGGAAACTGTCGCCGTGGAGACGCCTGCCTCCGCAGCCACTGTCTTAATGGTCGCTCGAATCATCTCCGGTGGCGTCCTTTCCTGATTGCCTGGTGCGCTGCGGTGGTGGTGCATGGTTGGGGTGCGGCGGGGAGGCACACGGTGGTGTGCCGTCCCAGCCCGGAGTCTACTTCTTGAGCGGCTGTTGCGTGAACACGGGCGCGTCCGGGTTCAGGTCTGCTTCATATTCGGCGCGGATCTTGTCGCCGCCCTCGGACTTCCAGCGCTTGAGGACGTCGGCGTGTTCGGAAACCTTGGCGCGGCCGGTGATGATGTCGATCGTCTTGTCACGGACAATCTTGGTGATCTTCGGACCCACCTTGGCGTTGGTGTCGGAGTAGCTGCCGTTGGTGGGGTTGCGCCACGCGAATTCCAGCAGCTTCTGCTCCGTGGAATGCACGTATTTGGTGTCATCCGGGAAGCCGGGGTTGTACAGCACCGATTCGGGGCTGGACATGATGTTCAGTGCGCTGACAACACCGGGGAGGTTCTTCACACCCGCCTCGGTCATGATGGGGTTGCCGTCCGCGTCGAAGGTGAAGTCCTCCCCTTCGGTGCCGAAGTTCTTCATCAGGTATTCGGAGGTGCCAAAGGGTGCCGACAGCCAGTTGATCAGGGCCAGCTGCTCCTTGATGCGCAACTCATCAGTTTTCTTGAACGCCGTGTAACCCACCGTGCCGTAGCCCATGTCATAGGTGGGCTTGATGGCGCCGTCGAAGCCGAACGGGACCAGGATCTCCATCTTCACGTCCTTGTCGAGGGCGCGGAAGCCCCGGACGTCGCGGGGGCCGGCCGTCACAACGGCACCCAGTGTGCCGTTGAGGATGAGGGCCTTGGTGTTGGTGACGCCAGCGTCCGGGTAGAAGACTCCGGCGGCGAACAGCTTGGCGGCGTATTCCAGGCCCGCAACGTAGGCCTCGGTTTCGTACAGGTGGGTCAGTGAACGGTCGCTGTTGACGGCCCAGCTGTTGGGTGCGCCGAGCCATTCGGTGATCATGTGCAGCACGTTCACATAGGCAGGTTCCAGCGCGTACTGCTTCTTGCCGGGATTGCTCAGTTCCTTGGCCTTGTCGAAGAACTCGTCGGCGTCCTTGGCGTTCAGGCCGCCCACCTTGTCCCAGGTGCGCGAGGTTCCCACCATGACTTGACCAAACGGGGTGCTGGGGATGGGTGCACCCCAAATTTTTCCGTTGACGACGGCGGTGCGCCAGGAATCGGGCTTGAGTGCGGCCAGGTTGGGGTACTCCAAAACCGCGTCGCCGGACAGGTAGGGGGTCAGGTCGGCGAACTTGGCTTCCAGCATGGGCCCCACGTTCGGGATGCCCTGGTTCGGCGGGATCCACATGAGGTCCGGCAGGTCCCCGCCGGCGAGGATCGTGGCGAACTTGGCCGGGTAGCCGTCGCCAATGTCTTCAATGATCTGCATTTTGAACTCGCCGCCCAGCGCGGTGTTCAACCGCTGCCAGAAGGGGTTGTCCGGCATGGCCGGTGCCATGACCTCGAAGGTTTCCGACAACACACTGATGGGTCCGGTGAGCGGGGCACCCTGGGTGGAGGCCACGGGCTTGGGCATGGTCAGGAATCCGGCTTCCAGGCCGGCGGCGTTGCCGGGCAGGTCGGGGGTGACACCGGTAAATTCCTTGTAGGTGGGCAAAACCACCTTCTTGGAGGCTTCGGCGCCGCCAGCGGTTTTGGCTCCCCCGCCGCTGCAGGCGGACAGGGTTCCGGTCAGGGCAATCGCGGCGACGGACGCACCGGCCAGGCCCAGGAAGTTGCGGCGTGAAACCCCGGCTTCATTGACAGCTCGTTTCATGTCTTTTCCTCTTTCAGGTTTGTGTGGCTTGTTGGTTTGTTGAGACGTTTGCTGGGGGAAGGGCTTAGCCCTTGACGGCGCCGGTGATGACGCCCTTGTTGAAGTGCTTTTGCAGGAACGGGTAGACGATGAGGATGGGGACCAGCGCCACGACCACGATGGCCATCTGCATGGACTGCGGCGGCGGACTGGTGGCGACACCGATGGCCTCCGCCATGGAGCCGCCCTGCACCACGTAGTTGCGCAGCACCAGCTGCACGGGGTACAGCGTCTGGTCGTTGATGTAGAGCATGGCGTTGAAGAACGCGTTCCAGAAGCCCACCGCGTAGAAAAGCCCAACCACGGCGATCACGGCCTTGGACAGCGGCAGCACAATCCTGCGCAGGATCATGAAGTCGCTGGCCCCGTCGATCCGGGCTGCCTCAATCAGTTCGGTGGGGATGTTCATGAAGAAGGAGCGCATCACCACAAAGTTGAAGGCGGCAAAGACGCTCGGCAAGATCAGCGACCACAGCGTGTTCAGCAGTCCCAGCTGTTTGACCATGAGGAACATGGGGATCAGGCCGGGGGCAAAGAGCAGGGTGAACAGCACCAGCAGCAGCACCGGCCGGCCCAGCAGTACCGGCCGGGAGGTGGCGTAGGCCATCGTGATGGTGACGAAGAGGGCCAGGAAGGTACCCACGGCGGTGATGAAGGCACTGACGCCCAGGGCCCGGAACATGAACTCGCCGCTGAAGATCGCCTCGTAGGCGGCGAAGGTGGGGTTGCTGGGCCAGAGGACAAAGCCGCCGGCCGCAATGAGTTGCTTGTCATCGGCCAGTGAGGTGGAGACCACCAGCAGGATCGGGATCACGATGGAGAGGCTGATCCCGCCCACAATCACGGCCTTGATGAAGTTGTAGAGCGGTGATGCCGGCTCCTTCCAGGCGGGTCGGCCCGGGTTGAAGCTCAGTGCCTTGTTGCGGCGCCGGGTGGCGATCCGCTCCTGAAGTGTTGCGGTCATGATTCTCTCCTTATACGGCGTGGTCCTGGCCGGGGCCGGGATCAGCCGACCTTCTTCTGGAAGATTCCGGGTTCCCCCATGCGGTGGGCCAGCGAGTTGGCACCCCAGATGAGCAGCGCGGCAACCACACCCTTGGCCAGGCCGGCGGCTGCACCGACGCTCCAGCCACCACCGACGACGCCGGCAAAGTAGGTGAAGGTGTCCAGGACTTCGGCAGCCCCAGCCCCGACGGCGTCATGCTGGAGCAGGAACTGTTCGAACCCGACGCTGAGGATGTCACCGATGCGCAGGATGAGCAGCAGCACGATGATGGAGCGCAGGCCAGGCAGCGTGATGTGCCACATGCGGCGCCAGCGTCCGGCGCCGTCGGCCGCGGCAGCCTCGTACAGTGAGCCGTCAATCGAGGCCAGCGAGGCCAGGAAGATGATCATGGCCCAACCGCATTCCTTCCAGATGAGCTGGATGGTGGCCAGCAGGGGGAAGGTGTCCGGGTTGGTCATGAACGGGATGGTGTCCAGGCCAAGGTCTCGCAGCGTGTTGTTGACCAGCCCGGCCCCGCCCAAGACCTGCTGGAACAGGGCAATGACCAGAACCCAGGACAGGAAGTGCGGCAGGTACACCAGGGACTGGAACCAGCGGCGGATCTTGGTGCTGATGAGCGAGTCCACCACGAGGGCCAGACCCAGCGGCACCGGGAAGAAAAACAGCAGCTGCCACACGGCCAGCACCATGGTGTTGCGGAAGGCAACCCAGAAGTCCGGGTTGAAGTACAGTTCCACGAAGTTCGTAAACCCGACCCAGTCGCTGCCGGAGATGCCCAGGAACGGCTGGTAGTCCTGGAAGGCGATGACGTTGCCCAGGATCGGGATGTAGAAGAAGAGGGCCAGGAACAGCACGCCCGGGATCATCATGATGAGCATCTGCTTGTCCTTGCGGACGCGCGACTTCCAGCTCACCTGACGCACGGGCAGGCCGTCGTGGTGTTCGGGCAGCTTGCCGCGCTTGCTTTTGCGCAGGCGTGCTGTGCCGCGCCGCGCCGTGCCGCGGCCACCGCTGGCCTCGCTCACCGCTGGGGCGCCAGCCGATGCGGCAAGCCGCTCGGGTGACTCCTGTTGCATTTGACTCATGGCTCTCCTTGTTTCTGCTGGGGCTGTTCGTCCCCCGTGCGGCACTGCGACGCGGTGTTTGTGATCCGCACCATGTTAACCGTTTAACAAATATAAGTGATGTGACTCATAGATGCAAGAAGCTGATCTAAGTTTCATTTTTAAGACCTATAACCGTCATTTCCGGTGATGCCTAAACCGCCCGTCCATGGCACGCTAGATAAGGAAGCGATGAATGTTGCTCGCTTCCAAGCCATCGTCAGCAAGAACAATCACCGTGGAGGCACACATGGGGACAAGCACGTCCGCCAACGCCAGCACCATCCCGTGGTCCAGCCACGCACCCCTGTCCACCGTCGAGCTGGGCCCGGACACCGTGGGCTTCCATGCCACGGTGAAAACCGTCCAGGACCCGTCCCCGCTCCCCGTCCATGCACGGGACCGGATCACTGTGCCCGTCACGGATTTTGGCGCGGACCCCACCGGTGCCGCGGATTCCGCTGCGGCCGTTTACAACGCCATCCTGCACGCCACGTCCCTGGGTGCCCCCGTCACCATCACCTTCCCGCCCGGCACGTACACCATGTACCCGGAGGGCATGCCCAAACGCGAATTGTATGTCTCCAACACGGTGGGCCGCTTCCCCGAGTTCAAGATCAAAAACGTCGGGATTCTGCTCGAGGACATGGCCGATGTGATCGTTGACGGGCTGGGCTCGGAGCTCATCTTCCACGGCCGAGCCACCCAGTTCGCCGCCATCCGTTCTTCGGACGTGACCATCAGGAATTTGCGCACTGACTGGCATGCACCCCTGGTCCTGGACCTGACCGTGCTGGCCAGCGGGGTCCAGGACGGCCTCGGCTTCCGCGACATCAAGCTGCCGGCCGGCGTCGGGCATGTGATCGACGGCGCCACCGCCACCTTCACCGGTGAAGCCAGCCCGGTGACGGGCATTCCCTACTGGTCCCACGGCCCCGCAGTGGCCACCGAATGGCAGAACCAGATCCGCGAGCTGGCCAGCGGGCTGACCCTGCGTTCGCCCCTTCCGCTGTGGACGGAGTCGGTGTCCGTGGCAGAGCTGGGCAACAATGTGCTGCGCGTGCACTACAGCACGCCCGTGGATCCCGGCGATGCCGGCAAGGTCTACGAGCTTCGCCAGCGCCCCCGGGACACCCCCGGCGGCTTGGTCTGGGAATCCACGCGCGTGGAATTGAAGAACCTGGCCCTGCACTACCTGCACGGCTTTGGCATTGTGGGCCAGCTCAGCCGTGACGTGGCGCTGGACGGCATCGTTTTGCGCGCCAAGCCCGGCAGGTGGCGGCAGACCGCCGGGCTGGCCGACTTCATCCAGCTCTCCGGCGTGGGCGGCAAGGCACAAATCACCAACTGCCTCTTCGACAACCCGCACGATGACCCCGTCAACATCCACGGCACCTACGTGCAGGTGGAGGCCGTGGACCGGGCCGCACGGACGGTGACGCTGAAGTACATGGAGCGCGATACGGCAGGATTCCCGCAGTTCTACGCCGGGGACTCGCTGCGGTTCGTCAAGCGCACCACCATGCTTTCCGACGGCGCCGAGGACTACAAGGTCACCGCCGTCACCGGGCCCAATGGCATGGACACCGCCCACGATCTGGAGCGCATGAGGATCACTGTGGACAAGGACTTGCCGGCCGATCTGGCGGTGGGGACGTACGTGGCCGAGAACATGACGTACACCCCGGAGGTCTATATTGCCGGGAACACCTTCAAGTCCACCCCGACGCGCGGCATCCTCGTCACCACGCCCAAACCGGTGCTGATTGAGCGGAACCACTTTGATGCGATGGGCATGGCCAGCATCTACATTTCCGCCGATGCCGACTACTGGTACGAGTCCAGCGGTGTCACGAATGCCACCATCCGCAACAACGTCTTTGACCGTCCCGCCGCCGGCTGGGCGGCCATCTGGTTCGATCCCACCAATGCCGTCTCGGAGCAGGAGCGCACTGTCCACAGCAATATCAGCATCGACGCCAACCGCTTCATGCTGCTGCCCGGCGGATCGCTCGTGGCGGGCAAGTCCGTGGCGGGATTGACCTTCAGCAACAACGTGGTGGGGCACTACGCCCCCACCGTTGAAGCTCCCGCTGGCTGCGACGGGGCCCTGTTTAGCTTCTCCGCCAGCCGCGGCCTGCGCTTCGCGGGCAACCACTACGCGGAGGGATTCAGCCGGCTCGCCACCGTCTCCGACATGCCGGCCGGCGAGGTCAGCGGGGCCGACGACGGCGTCCTCACGCAGGTCCTCGAGGCTGCTGCCGCGGCCGAAACTCCGGCAGCGGCGGAGCCGAGTCACCTGCCGAGCACCGAAACGCCGCCAACCCCCACCTTGCTGGCAGCGCTGCGCGATCCCCTGTGGACGGGCGTGAGCTTCGGCGCACCGCCGTCGCCGCTGGCCTGGCTCACCCACGCACCGGCGGGGACCACGCAGGTTTCCGTGACGCTGGCGGTGGCAGAGCCGGCAACGTCAGTGCACATTAACTACAACGACCAGCGGATCGCCACGGCCCACGACGGCAGCCACACGCTGGAGCTGCTGTCCGGGCCGAACATCCTGGAGGTCCGGACGCTGGCGGAGGGCGGGCGCGCCGGCCAAACCTACCGTTGGGTGATCATCGCCGCGTAGCTGCTGGCTGACCACAAGGCGGGCGCGGGTTTCCGCGCCCGCCCGTTTTGCTATGACCCGTTGACGACCAGCACCACTCCCTGGCGGGGCTCAACCGTGATGGCGGCGCCGGGCGCACAGTCCACGGCGTCCTGGAATCCGTCCACAAAAGGCACCACCACGGACGCCGCGGCCAGGTGGGCGAATTCGGGGGCGAAGTCCAGCGTCACCGAAACAGGCCCGGGCGCCCAGCTGGCCAGCGCCGTCACCAACCCGGCTGGCGTGATCCAGGACGTGGCCAGCACGTCCGGGTGGCTGCTGCGCACCGGCGCATCGAGCGCCCAGTGGCCCACCATGGGCGCGTCCGCCAAGCTGTGCTCCGCCCAGAGGGCCCATAGCGCCCGGTTGTCCACCCGCGGGGCGCGCCCCGTCATGCCGAACACCAGCCCGCGCCAGGGGTTGCCGCCGCCTTCGAGCATCTCGCCCATCAGGCCGAACGGGATGCCGGAGACCTCAACCAGCCAGTACGCGGGGTCCGTGTTGTCGTAGTCGAAGTACTCCCCCAGCCACAGCCTGTCCGTGTACGGCAGCTGCTCCATGTACATGTTGGCGGAGGAGGCGAAGCCGTCTTTTTCGTTGAACTGGTTGGCCGAGTGGATGTCGATCTCGGGGTCTGGGCAGCGGGCGGCCAGCACCTTGCGCACTCGCTTCATGGCCTGGCGGTCGTAGGCGATGTCGTCCAGGTAGATGCCGTCCAGGCCCGTCCGGCGCACCAGTTCGTCCAGCCCGCGGATGTACCAGTTTTGCAGGCGTGACTCCCCCGCCGTGACCACGGCAATGTCATCCACGGTGGGCGCATACCAGGCCGAAACATAGTTGGCACCGGCGTGTTCCTGCGGCCAGATGTGCCCCTTGCCGGGGCCGTCGCTGAAGATCTCGTGCCCCAGGGACATCATGGGCAGCAGATCAGGGCTGTGCCCCGTCAGCTCACGCACGGTGTCGTAGACCTTGACCTTGAGCCCTGCGGCGTGCGCCTGTGCCGTGTACCCGGCCAGGGCGTCGGCGTGCAGGAGGGGGTCGTTGATGAAGGGGGCCAGGGCCGTGGCGTGGTGGATGTTGATGACGCTGGCGCCCGTCGCGGCAATCTCCGCCACGCTGCCCTGGTCGTGGAAGTACCTGTTGCGCAGCTGGCGGGCCGGGTCGATCGGCTTGAAGGGGGTCAGCAGCAGCCGGAAGCCGTAGTTCAGGCTCTCCCCGGGTGCCATGGTCCGTCCGCCGCTGAACGCCTGCAGCACGACGGCGGCCCCTTCCGTTTCGCCGCCAGCCTCCTTGAGCGTGACTCCTCCTCCGGCGGCGCCAGCACCCGGGTTGGCCCACGATTGCGGGGCGATCAGCGGCTTCTCGCGGTAAAAATTGGTGTTGAGCGGGCGCTCGTAGTTATCGTCCCGCAGTGCCAGCTGCACACCGATGTTGGCATCACCAAGCCACAGCGAGTCCTGGTTCCGGGTGGCGACCTCCCAGCTCCAGTCGATGCGCTCCGGGCGGGTGCCGCCGGGCACGCCGAGACCCATGGCGTACGGAACGGATTCCGGTTTCAGGACCGCTGTCAGGGCAACATCGTCCAGGCCCACGGAGCCGGCCCCGTGCGGGACGGTGAGCCGGACGGCAAAGGTGGCGGCGCCGTCGGCCTCCAACTGACCCTCAACACTGACGAGCAGGGCCGTGTCGGGGCTGCTCCAGTGACATTTCCAGCCCACACGGGCGGGGCCGTGCGTGGTGAATGCCAGCGGGGTGACGTCCCACCCCACGGGGCCCTGCGACAGCTCCGGCTGCAACGTGAGCGGCTCGTGCAGAAGGGTGCGGGCCGGCCCGTCAACGGCTGTCACGGCGGAGGTGAACGTCGAGGACAGCTGGGCGGGCAGGCCGTTGGGGGCGAGCTCCACCGAGCGGCCCAGGATGGACAGCGTGCGGCGTGTTTCATCCAGCTGCACGGCCGTGTACGGGGCCACGATCTCCTCGTCCTGGGCCAGGGTGGAGTCAAGCCAGGCCAGGCGCCGTAGTTCGCGGGGGTCGCCAAATCCGCCGTCGGCAATGTCCGGTTCGGCCTCCGCCGCGACGTCAAGGCGCACAGCCAGTTCCGCCGATCCTGCGGAACTGGTCACGGTGATGATGGCCTCCAGGGTGGAACCGGCGGCAGTTTCGGGCACCGGGACCACCACAAATAGCGCCTGGACGGCGCCGTCCGCCACGTCCAGGGTCTTGCTGAACGGCCGGCCCAGACGGTCAATCCCTGCCGTGTTGATGCAGCGGGCGGCCACTTCGGCACCTCCGGCGTGGGCGGAAACAACCACGGACACGTCAGCCAAGTCGGCACGGGCGTAGAGGCCCAGCTGGATGACGTAGTCCTCCCCGGGCTGGGCCTGGACAACCAATTGCCCCGCCGCTGCCCCTGCAACAGCATCGGGGCCGGCGATGGCCCAGTGCGCCGGGATGGCGTCCCTCATGGAAAGGGGGTGCCGGCGGTCTTGCGCAAAGAGCATGAAGGAGGCGCCGGCGTGTGCCTCATGCAGCGCGGCAAGCTCTTCGTCCGTTGCCGTGAAGTTCATGGGCGCAAAGCTGTCCCACTCGCTGGCGGCCTCATAACATATGGCCTTGGCGAGAGGGTGGGAGGTGTGGAAGCCCAACTCAAACGACCACACGCTGGCGGCGACGGAGTTCACCCAGGCGGGGTCCGCCGTCGGACGGGCCGGCAGGTACTGGGCTTGGGGGTAGTAGGAATGCCCGCCCATGACGTAGGGAAGATAGTAGAAGTAGTATTCGCCAACCCCGTCCAGGGGTTCAAAGGTGAAGGTGCCCTTGGCCTGGGTCTTGTCCCCGGCCACCACATTGCGCACCCGCTGGCCGGATGCGGCGGAGATGACGATCGTGTCCACCTCGGCGGGGTTGTTGTCCTGACGGCGCCATGGCAGGTCAACAGTGACGGCGCCGCGTTCGGCGGACACCTCATCCACCAGCACCACAATCCGGTGGTTGCCGTGGAGGAGTTTGTCCCACACCCCCACGCCGCAGTCGAGTTCGGGATGCAGGCGGTGGGTTGCGGGCCGGGTGGAAGGGGTGGACGTGGCAAGTGCCGGGGTAGGCATGTGGCAAACTCCAAGCTGATTGAGGGTGATACTCAATCCTTGCCTGAATTTTCATGATTGCAAAGGGCTATTACAGTTCATAATTACTCACATAGGCGCCCGCACTGGCCCCCACCGGCCGGCCCGAATGAAAAATGCCGCCGTTCCCGCTTTTTGCCACCGGTATAGCTGCGGCAAAAAGCGGGAACGGCGGCATTTCTCGAATGAGAGCCGGGCGTTACCCTTCGACGCCGAGCGTCTTGAGGATCAGTTCACGCACGCGGCCGGCGTCGGCCTGGCCGCGGGTCACCTTCATGACGCCGCCAACAATGGCACCAACGGCCTGAACCTTGCCGCCACGGATCTTCTCCGCAACGTCGGGCTGGGCTGCCAGGGCTTCATCGATCGCCGTCTGGAGGGCGCCGTCGTCGGAGACAACGGCCAGGCCGCGCTTGGCCACCACCTCGGCGGGCGTGCCTTCACCCTCGAGGACGCCGTCGAGCACCTTGCGGGCCAGCTTGTCATTGATGGCGCCGGAGGCGATCAGCTTCTCGATTTCCACCACCACGGCCGGGCTGACGCCCAGTGCTGCGGGGTCAACATCGGCCAGCTTGGCGCGGCGGGCGATCTCACCCATCCACCACTTGCGGGCAGCAGCGGCCGAGGCTCCGGCAGCAACCGTCTCCTCGATCTCGTCCATGAGGCCCGCGTTGACAACGTCGCGGAATTCCAGGTCCGTGTAGCCCCAGTCGGCCTGCAGGCGCTTGCGGCGCTCGGCCGGCGGCTCGGGCAGGCGGGAGCGGAGTTCCTCAACCCACTCGGGCGTGGTGACGATGGGCACCAGGTCCGGTTCCGGGAAGTACCGGTAGTCGTCGGCGTCGGACTTGGGGCGCCCTGACGTGGTGGACTTGGTGTCCTCGTGCCAGTGGCGGGTTTCCTGCGTGATGGCCACGCCGGAATCCAAAACCGCAGCGTGGCGCTGGATCTCAAACTTCACGGCGTTTTCGACGGCGCGCAGCGAGTTCACGTTCTTGGTCTCGGTGCGCGTGCCGAACTTCTCGCGGCCGTGCGGGCGCAGGGACACGTTGGCGTCGCAACGGACGTTGCCGTGCTCCATCTTGGCCTCGGACACGCCAAGGTTCTTCACGATTTCCCGGATGGCCGCAACATAAGCCTTGGCCAGCTCGGGGGCGCGTGAGCCGGCACCCTCAATGGTCTTGGTGACGATTTCCACCAGCGGAACGCCGGACCGGTTGTAGTCCACCAGGGAGAAGTCGGCGCCCTGGATGCGGCCCGTGGAGCCACCCATGTGGGTCAGCTTTCCGGCGTCCTCTTCCATGTGGGCGCGCTCGATCTCCACGTGGAACACGGTGCCGTCTTCGAGCTCGATGTCGATCCAGCCGTCGTAGCAGATGGGGTCATCGTACTGGGAAGTCTGGAAGTTCTTGGGTGTGTCCGGGTAGAAGTACTGCTTGCGCGCAAAGGTGCTGTGCGGGGCAATCTTGCAGTTCAGCGCCAGGCCAATGAGGATCGAGGACTCGACAGCCTTCTTGTTCACCACCGGCAGCACGCCGGGCAGGCCCAGGCACACCTCGTTCACGTTGGTGTTGGGGGCGTCGCCAAAGGCGTTGGGGGCCGAGGAGAACATCTTGGTTTTGGTGTTCAACTCAACGTGAACCTCAAAGCCCAGGACGGGGTCGTACTTTTCCATGGCTTCGTCGAAGCTCAAAATGGTGTCAACGTTCATTACTTAGCCTCCTCGGCTGCGGTGCTGGCAAGTGCGGGTGCCTGGTCCAGGATGGGGCCGCCCCACTGGGCTTCCAGCAGGGACTCCAACACGGCGCCAACACGGTACAGGCGGGCGTCCTCGCGGGCGGGTGCCAGCAGCTGGATGCCCACGGGCAGGCCGTCTTCATCGGCCAAACCGCCGGGCAGGGTCAGGCCGGGGACGCCGGCCATGTTCGCCGGGATGGTGGCGACGTCGTTGAGGTACATGGCCAGCGGGTCATCGAGCTTCTCGCCCAGCTTGAACGCCGTGACGGGCGACGTCGGGGAGATCAGCACGTCAACCTGCTCGAACGCGGCGGCGAAGTCGCGCTGGATGAGCGTGCGCACCTTCTGGGCCGAGCCGTAGTAGGCGTCGTAGTAGCCGGCGGAGAGAGCGTAGGTGCCCAGGATGATGCGGCGCTTGACCTCGTCGCCGAAACCGGCGGCGCGGGTGGCGCCCATGACACGCTCAATGGTGAGCGGGCCCTCGGTGGGCAGGGTGCGCGCGCCGAAGCGGACGCCGTCGAACTTGGCCAGGTTGGAGGAGGCCTCACTGGGCATGATCAGGTAGTAGGCGCCCAGGGCGTAGCCGAAGTTGGGGCAGGAGACCTCAACAATTTCGGCCCCGGCGCCGCGCAGCAGCTCCAGGGATTCGTTGAAGCGGTTTTCCACGCCGGTCTGGTAGCCCTCGCCGTGGAGTTCCTTGATGATGCCGATCTTCATGCCCGCAACGTTGCCCAGGCGGGCGGCGTCGGCCAGGCCGGTGGAGGCGTCGGTCAGTGAGGTGGAGTCCTGGGGGTCGTGCCCGCCAATGACTTCCTGCAGCAGTGCGGAGTCCAAAACGGTCCGCGAGACCGGGCCGATCTGGTCCAGCGAGGAGGCCATGGCGATGGCTCCGTAGCGGGACACGGCACCGTAGGTGGGCTTCACGCCAACCGTGCCGGTGACGGCGCCGGGCTGGCGGATGGAGCCGCCGGTGTCGGTGCCCAGGGCCAGCGGCGCCTCGAAGGCTGCCACGGCTGCGGCGGAGCCACCGCCGGAGCCGCCGGGGATCCGGTCCAGGTCCCAGGGGTTGCGGGTGGGGCCATAGGCGGAGTGCTCCGTGGAGGAGCCCATGGCGAATTCGTCCAAGTTGGTCTTGCCCAACATGGGCATGCGCGCGGCACGGATCTTCTTGATGACCGTGGCGTCGTAGGGGCTCATCCAGCCCTCAAGGATCTTCGAGCCTGCCGTGGTGGGCTGGCCCTGGGTGACGATCAGGTCCTTGATGGCGATCGGCACGCCGGCCAGTTCGTGGAGTTCCTCGCCGGCGGCACGGCGGGCATCGACGTCGGCAGCTACTGCGAGCGCCTCCTCCGTGTTCACGTACAGGAACGCGTTGACGCCGCGGTCCCCGTGGTCGACGGCGGCAATCCGGTCAAGGTGTGCCTGGACCAGTTCCACTGAGGTAATTTCCCCGGCGGCCAGCATGGCGGCCATTGTGGACGCGCTGGAGCGAATCAGTTCGTTGGCAGTCATGGTTTAGCTTTCCTCCAAAATTGCGGGCACCTTGAAACGGCCGTCGGCGGAATCCGGGGCACCGGAGAGGGCCTCCTCCACAGTCAGCACATGACCCACCACGTCTTCACGCATGACGTTTGTCAGCGGAATGGGGTGTGAGGTGGCGGGAACGTCGTCCCCGGCAGCTTCACTGACGCTCTTGACCGAATCCACAATCACTGCCAGCTCAGTAGCCATGCGGTCCAGTTCGTCGTCACTCATCTCGATGTGAGCCAGTTGCGCCAAATGCGCCACGTCGTCACGGTTGATCGCAGCCATGGATCTCCCCTGTTTAATAGCAAAAGTTGTCTTACTCCTAGCTTATCGGTCGCAGCGCAGGATGAAATCACTCGGGCTGTGAGTTGCCCGTCTCCTCCGCGGGACGCCGCGCCCACAGCCGGGAATTGCGGGCGGACAGGGCAAGGAGCACCAGGATGTCCAGCGGCAGCCCGAAGATGTCGGTGCCCAAGGTGATGGACTCGCCGTCGAACAGGGACACGGCAGTCACCACAACCAGCAGCCCGCTGAACGCCATGGCGGCATTCCTTGCCCAGTTGCTCCCCCTGAAGACCAGGTAGGCCAGCACCAGGTACAGCAGCACACCCAGGGCCGCGAGCGAGGTGACGACTATGAGGAAAACATCCAGTGCGGCGTTCTCCTCGGCACTCACGCTGGCGGCCGAGACGCCCAGGATTTCCTGCCGGTCAGCCAGCAGTGTGGCCACGGTGGCGGCACCCACCACCACACGGATCAGCATCAGCAGCACGCCCAGGGCCGTGGAAACCGGACGGCGCGCCGCCCTGGCGGCTCTGCGGGCCTCAAGGTCCGGGCCCAGTGCGTTCCCGTCGGCCGGAACAACCACCTTCTCAACATCCACCACGGGCAGGTCGCCATCCGTGACAATGGTGTCGCCTCCCCCGTTGCGGGAGTGGTAACCGGTGGAGAAGTCCGCAATGACCCGAACACCGATGTCAGCATTGCTGTTGGCCAGGGTCGCCACAATGTGATCGCGCTCGGTGTCGGTGTCGGCGTCGATCTTGTGGGTGATCTGCAAGGTGAACAGGGAGAAACCCACGGCCCTGTCAAAGGTGCCGGCAGCCAGCCAGTCGGCCTGGTGACCGCCCGGCAGCATCCACCCCTTGGGGCAACGCCAAAACCGCACATGGTGGCGCTTGGCAGGATTGCCGGCAACTTCCTGCTGGTAGGCCAAGTCCTGTTGCCGGCCAAACAGCAGCAGGGGGCTCACGGGTGCCTCGTCGTAGCTGCGCTTGAAAAGCGTGGAGGTGATGATGCGGCGGCTCGAGGCCAGGGTGATCTCATCAGCACGGATCCAGCCAGCATGTGTCATGGCCTCATGAATCTGGGCTTCGCTGCCCACCACAGCCACATTGATGGGGTCCCCCAGCAAACCATCACTGGTCCGGGCCCGGCCAATGAAATAGTCCGGGACGTAGATGGAGGTGAGGATCCTGTGCAGCCGCGGCAACACCAGATAGGCGAGCACCACCCAGAAGAGGACAAAGAACAGCGCCAGATACCAGCCCCAGGCGAATCCTTCCTGGAGCACCAGCCACGCCAGCCACAGGGCTGCAACACCGCTGAAGACGAAAACCAGGTTGTCCACCGTGGCGTTGGCGGAGGTCCGCCGGGCCTGCCACTTACTGCGCCATGACTTCTCGATCAAGACGGGCTCCGCTGACGGCGTGGGATTCATGTGGTCATCCTAGCCCCGGATCAGGCAAAAACCGCCCCGTGTGTCACGGCCCATGGCATTGCCATCCGCTCTGGACTGGGGCGCTGTTGGCACGTAGTGTGAGGCAAAATCCCCATGGAGGTCCCGTGACTGAATCGTCCACACCCGGAACACCTGCCCCGGACGCCATCCCCCAGCCGCCCTCCCCGCTTCGGCTCGCCACGGGGCGCTACCTGCGCAAGTCCCCCGTCAGCATGGCGCTCGCCGTGCTCACGCTGCTGGCGGCAACCGCAGCAGGGACCCTGTGGAAGTTTCCGCCACCTGGCCAGGATGCTCCGTGGTGGGCGGCCGGGGTGTCCAACACCGTGGGGGAAGGGTTGTGGTGGACACCCCTGACAGCGCTTTTCGTCGCCGAGAACCCGGCCCAACTCGCCGTGGTGGTTCTGCTGTCCCTGAGTGCGCTCGCAGCGGCCGAGCGCCTTGTTGGCAGCCGCCGCACCGCCCTGGCTTTTGTCGTGACGGGTGCCGTGGGCATCACTCTTGGCATCGCGCTGCAGTGGCTCGGCGCCAGTGCCGGGGAGCTCTGGGCGCAGTACACGCAGGAGATCTTCACCGGCGACCCCACCATTGGCATAGTGGGCGCCCTGGTCACCGCGAGCGCGTTTGCCCCCACGCTGTGGCGCCGGCGCATCCGCCTGTTCACCTTTGCCACCGTGCTGATGTTTGTCTTGTACAACGGCGACCAAAACAATTTCTACCGGCTCATGGCGGGGCTGCTTGGGCTGCTGCTGGGCAGCATGCTGCGCCCCGGACCGTTCTTCCTGGGCCTTCGGCGCAGTTCCCACGCCGAGACCCGGTCCCTGGTGGCCGCCGTCGTTGCCATTTCGGCGCTGGGCCCCCTGGCCGCCCTGCTGCCTCCGGGCGGTTCCGGTCCGCTGTCCTTTGTGAGCTTGTTCTTCGGCGCCAGCCTCGACGGCAGCCGGGGCCTGGGCCAGGTGCTGTTGGCCCTGCTTCCGCTGGTGTTGCTGTTGGTGGCGGCGGGCGGATTGCGGCGCGGCCGCCGCTTTGCGCTCATCCTGGCCATCGCTGCCAATGCTGCCGTGGCCGTGCTGCCCTTCACAGCACCCTCCACGGATGACCTGGACCTGACCCTTGATGGCACCGAGCCAACAGCCGGCGACGTCCTGGCCATTGGTGAACTGCTGGTGGGCCTCGCGGCGGCACTGCTGCTGCCCCTGGCCCTGATAGTGCTGCTGTTGATCACCCGGCGCCAGTTCCAAATCCGCGCACCCCGGCGCAGTGTTCGGCGGTTTGCGCTCACCGTGGCTGGCAGCTTCGTGGTGCTGGCACTGGTGTATTTGGTGGCCGCCGTGACCATCCCCGGCGGTGTTGCCCCGGGCGCTGTCCTGGCCTCCACCCTCCAGCGCTTCATCCCAGAAGGCCTGCAACCCATTCTGGGCACGGTGGCCGAACCCACAGCCCCGCTGGTGTTGTTCCTGTTCCAGTGGGTGGGCCCGGTGTTTTGGACGGTGTTTGTGCTGGCTGCGCTGAAACTGCTGCGAGCCACGGAGACAGGGCGTTCCGTTCATGACGAACAGCGTTTCCGGGAGCTGCTCCAACGCGGCGGCGGCGGAACCCTCAGCTTTATGGGCACCTGGAAGGGCAACGTCTATTGGTTCAGCGACGACGGCCAATCAGGCGTGGCCTACCGCCTGATCAACGGGATCGCCATCGTTCTGTCCGACCCCGTCGCCCTGGATCACCGGATTGACCCCACCATCAGGGAGTTCATTGCCTTCTGCGATGCGAACAGCTGGGTTCCGGTGTTCTACAGCGTTCACGGGCGCACCCTGCCCACCTTCGCGGCCCTGGACTTCTCCACCATGCCCGTGGGCGAGGAAACGCTCATGCACCCGCCCACCTTCGATCTGGCTGGCAAGCACTGGCAAAAAGTCCGTTCGGCCAGCAACCGCGGCACCCGGGAAGGGGTCACCACGCTCTGGTCGTCCTGGGCGGAACTGCCGGCGCTCATGGCCAGCCGCATCAACACCATCAGCGAACAGTGGGTTGCGGAGAAGGAACTGCCGGAAATGGGCTTCACCCTGGGCGGCATGGACGAACTCAAGGATCCCGAGGTGAAGCTGCTGCTGGCCATCGGCAAGGACGGCAGCTTGCAGGCCATCACCAGCTGGCTGCCCAGCTACCGCGACGGCAAGGCGGTTGGCTACACCCTGGATTTCATGCGCCGGGGCGAGGACGCCATTCCCGGAATCATGGAGTTCGTGATCGCGGCCGCCGCGTTCCGCATGAAGGACGACGGCGTGGAGGTCCTCTCGCTGTCCGGGGCGCCACTGGCCACCAAGCCGCTGGCTGACGGCCAAGAGCCCGACGTACCCACCGCGATGACCCTGCTCCTGGACACCCTGGCCAGCACCTTGGAACCGGCCTATGGATTTCACTCGCTGTTCAAATTCAAGAGCAAGTTCAACCCCGAGTACCAAACCATGCACATGGCCTTCACTGACCCCCTCAAGCTGCCGGCCATTGGCGTGGCGATCGGCAAGGCGTACCTGCCGGACATCGGGCCCAAGGACTACCCGGCGCTGGCACGGACCCTGGCGAAGTAGGCGCAGGGATCTTCCTCTGATCCAGCGCCCGCAGGCTGGCTTAGCGCTGAGCGACGAGTTCGATCTCGACCTTCATGGCCGGGTCCAAGAACGGCAGCACATGGACCAGCGCCATGGTGGGGCGGATCTCGCCAAAGACCTCACCGTGGGCCCGGCCGGCCTCTTCCCAGGCGCTGATGTCCGTCAGGTAGATCTTGGACTGCACCACATCGGCAAAGGAGAATCCCGCCTCGGCCAGCACGGCGTCGAGCTTGCTCAGAATGTAGGCGCTCTGGTCATAGAAACCCTCGCCCACCACCGTGCCATCCGGGCCCGCGGCCGAGGTTGCGGAGATGTACAGGGTGTCGTTGACCTGCACGGCGCGGGAGTAGCCAAGGGTCTTTTCCCAGCTGGAGCCGGAACCGAAGAGTTTGCGCACGTGGAAGTCCTTTGCGTGGAGGGGCCTTGCGCCCGGATAGTGGAGCCACCACTCTAAGGGCAGGACGTCCCAGCAGTGGATTTCATTGCGTTTTTCGACAACGTGCAGGCTACAGCACCATCGTGTACACCCGCAGCATCTTGCCGTTTTCCGGGATGGGCCAGTCACGCTCCGGTGCGCGGGTGAAGCCCAGCTTGCGGTACAGGGCGTGGGCGGCGTGCCAGTCATCGCCGGTGGTCAGGCTGACGGCCGCGATGCCATCGGTGTGGCGGGCGCGGTCCAGGATGTACTCCACCATGGCCCGGCCCGCGCCGCTGCGCTGCACTGCCGGATCCACCACCAACAAACGGAATTCCAGCTCGTCTTCCAGGGCGATGTCCGCCCATTCGTCCCCGTAAACGGCCAGGGTGGCCGAGCCAATGACAGCACCGTCGCGCTCGGCAACCACCATGGGCGCCACGGCTGCCCGCTCCCCCACGCGGAGGATCTTTTGCATGTACGGGTAGTCGGCGCTGGCGAAGTACCCGGCACCCAGGTAAGCGTCGGCAGTGACGCGGGCTACGGCGTCGTAATCGGCTTCGGTGATGGGACGGACAATCAAGTTCATGTGTTTGAAGTTCCTACTCCTGGCGAATGGCACGCGGGTGGGCGGCCCTTGCCTCCAAGTCTTGCGCATCCGGCTGCCGCTGAGGAAATTACCCGGCCAGCGCACACGCCCCGATTCCTTTGGACAGCTGATGCGGGTGTGCCAGCACCACACCCACCGGAGGTGCCCAAAGGATTCGGAGTCCGGCACCACACCCGCCGGAGGTGCCCAAAGGATTCGGAGTCCGGCACCACACCCACCGGAGGTGCCCAAAGGATCGGGCCTGCCTGTGGATAACCTCCGGCAGAGGGCTGAGGAATAGGGAAAACTAGTTGCATGGTTGCCCGAGACCAGCTTCCCGATCATCTGGCCGGCCGATCCTTTACATTCAGTGAGGGCATGGCCGGTGGTGCCAGCGTGAGCAGGCTCCGGGCACAAGACCTGAGCACGCCGAGCCGTGAAATCCGGGTCCCCCGCAGCCAGCCGCAGAGATTGTTGGACCGGGTGCGCCCCTACACCTTGCTTAGTCCCGGAAGCTGCATCTCGCATGTCACCGCCGCCCAACTGCACGGTCTGCCGCTGCCCTGGTTTGACGATGAAATCAAGACAGTGCACCTCACCCGGCCGGCGGGTTCACGGCAGCCACGCCGCCGGCACATAACCGGGCACAGCAGACAACTTCCCGGCGCGGACATCGCGGCGATTGACGGAATCCCCGTCACCACGCCGGCACGGACGTTCCTGGATCTGGCCACTGTGCTGAGTCTTGATGACCTGGTGGCCGTGGCGGATTTTCTGATCTGCGAGCACAACCGCCACTTTGAGCCTCCCAAGGCTCCGGTGATTTCCGCCGCCAACCTCACCCGCTACATCAACGCCAAGCACGGAGTGCCCGGCTTGGCCAAAGCCCGGGCAGCGTTGGAGCTCATGCGGGTTGGTGTGGATTCGCCCAGGGAAACCCGGCTGCGACTGATGTTGCAGCGTGCAGGACTCCCCAAATTCACCACCAACTATGCCATTGCCGGGGACCCCGACGTATGGCCGGACCTAGCCTGCGAGGAATACAAGACCAGCGGCGAATACGAGGGCGAGATCCACAAGACCACCGAAAAGCAGTTGTTCGACCGCAACCGGGATGAGCGGACTGCCGCCCGTGGTTGGCTGCAAGTCAAGGTGTTCAAGGCCGATATGCGGCGCGGCGACGCCCATGTGGTGGGCCTGTTCACGAACGCGCTCCGACAGCAGGGCTGGACGGGGTAGCGACACAGTGTGCCGTTTCGAATCAGGGGGCCGAAATCCAGGGCTGGGGCCAGGCGGGCGGTGCCCAGCCGAAGCCCCGGGCCGGCACATCTGTGCACGGCTCAAGCCCAGGAATCCGGATGGCGGAAGGCAGGCGCAAGCCCGGGCCCCAGCGGGTCTCCTCGGGCACCAGCGCAAAAGTACCAATATCAGGCGGCGGCGCAGCGGGATCGGATGGCCGGCTGCGCATGAGTTCTGCGCCCGTCCTGGCCAGGGACAGCCGCGCAGCACGCACCGTGCCGCCGAGCCGCTCCCGCCACGCGTCGATGGCCGCCGCGGCACACAGGTAGCCGGTGGCATGGTCTAGTGCCTGGACGGGCAGCGGAAATGGTTTGGCAACACCGAAATGAGCCCTCCCCGCATAGGCGATGCCGCAGCTCATCTGCACGAGCGAATCAAAGCCCCGCCGCGTCTCCCAAGGTCCGCTCCAGCCGTAGGCGTCCAGGGCTACGTTGACCAACTGTGGATACCTCAGCGCCAGCTCGTCGTCCGGGAACCCCAGCTTATCCAGCGCGTCGGCTCGGTAGCCGTGGATGAGAATGTCCGCCCCGGCCAGCAACTCATGCAGCGTGGCGCGCCCTGCGGCGGACTTGAGATCCAGCCGGGCGCAGTGCTTGCCCAGCGTCATCTCCGCATCCAGCACCGGCTCTTCCCAACCGGGCGGGTCAATTCTGAGCACCTGCGCCCCGTACATGGCCAGGTACCGCGTTGCCACCGGACCGGCAATGACCCGGGTCAAATCCAGTACCCGCACCCCTGCCAACGGCCTGCGTGCGGTGGCGGCCCGGGGGCGGGCGGAGGGTTCGGTGTCGAAAACCCGCGCAGGACCCCAAGTAATCAAGGGTTCGGCAGCCACGGCACTCCCCTGGGCATGGTCCCGCCACTGTTCCGGCGAGCGCATCACGGCAGCACAGCCCTGGGCCGCAACCACGGCGTCTTCGAGCTCCTGCCCGTTCCAGTGCTCGACGGCGGCAGCGACCGTTGCGCGGTTGGCGTCGGGTCCCAGCTTCAGTGCCCTCAGGGCGGCGGTGCGGTGGTGCGGGGCATTGGTGTGCAGGCGGATCCAGCCGTCCGCGCATTCATAGTCGCCGGCGATGGCATCCCAGATGGGCGGTAGCTCCCAGCCCACGGGCGTGAAGGAAAGCCCAAACCACAGGCCAGCCAGGTCCCTGTCGATGGAAATGTCCGCAACGGAGCCGCCATGGTGCCGGGCCAGCCGGGCTACGGCACTGGCCGCCTCCCCCATGGCAGCAACAGCAAACCCCGAGACGTCGAAGGCCGCCGGCAACGTCCCGGCTCCCGTGACAGTGACGCCCTCCGGCGGTGAAAAGATTCCGTGCTTCACGTCCATGGCAACAGAGTACGCCCAGCGCAGGCTTTGCGGCTGTAGCTAAGTGCCCGGCACCAGTTCCAGCGCGTGCTTTTCCACATAGTCCAAGGCTAGGCGGACGGCGCCCAGCGTCACGATGGCATCCCCCAGTGTGGAGACAGCCACCCTGGGCGGATTGGGCATGAACCTTGTCAGCTCCGCCTGCAGCGGCTTGAGCAGGACGGCCGAGGACTCCGCCACAGCCCCGCCAATGACCACCAGCTCCGGATCAAAGAAGGTGGCTATCAAGGAGATGACCCGGGCCATGCGCTTGGCAATGTCATCGAGTATCCGTACAGCCACGGCGTCACCGCCAGCCGCTGCGGCAAAGACTGCCTCCGCGCTGATGTCGCCGGCCAGAGTGGACAGGACTGTTTTGGGCATGCCCTTTTTGCAGGCGAGCAGGGCCATGTCTCGTGCCAGCACAGCAATACCCTCCGGTGTACCCACCCCGTGCACCAGGTGAAGCAGGCCCGCTTCGCCGCTGCGCCCCGAAGCACCGTGCAGCAGCCGCCCGGATTCCATCAAGCCGAAACCAATGCGTTCACCTGCCAGCATGACGGCCAGGTCATCGCTGCCAGCCGCCACGCCTATCCAGCGCTCGGCCATGGCCGCCAGGTTGGCGTCGTTGCCCAGCAGCACCGGCCAGCCGAACCGATCACGCAGATTTTCCTGGATGCCAATGTCAAAGTTCTCCCAAAAGGGCTGGCTGTGGGGAATGTTGCCGGCCCGGTCAACGGGTGCCGCAATTCCCACCCCGGCCACCAGCACGGCCTCAGGGGCGACGCCCGCACTGGCCAGCGCCGTCTGGATGGCCTTGTCGATGCTGGCGAGGCGTTCGGCGTCCGGAGCCGTGAATTCAACCAGGCTCTCCGTGGCCTTGGCCAGGATGTTGCCGCGCAGATCCGCCACCAGGGCGGTGGTCTTGGCAACACCAAAGTCCAGCCCCACCACAACCCCTGCCGCGGCATCAAATTCAAAAACCCGGGCGGGGCGGCCCTTTTGCGCGGCTGTACGTTGCGCGGGGAGTTCGCGGACCCAGCCGGCTTGGATCAAGTCATCGCACACGGCTATCACGGTGGCCCGGGCCAGCCCCGTGGCCTCGATGAGATCCGTGCCGGTCAACGCGCCGGAGCGTCGCATGACACCCAGGATGGCACTCATGTTTGTCTGGCGCAGCTGCTGGGGGGTGTTCGCAGTGAGTTCCAAAAAATGCCCCTTGACGTCCGGCCGTGTGATGTACATAATACTAACAGCGTATAAATTTAGAGTCTAAATATAGAACGCAAATTATTACTGGTGGATAACCCGCCAGCCGAACCACCGTTCCATCTCAGCCCGAAAGAACAAGGGAGTTTTTTGATGAAGGCCGTTTCACCCTCCGCCCCAGGCTTAGCCCTGTGAGCCCCTCCGTCATGAGCCGCCGCACCGTGCTGGCAGCGGCAGGCATTGCCGCAGCCGCCCTGGCACTGCCGGCCTGCAGCAATGCCAAAGCTGGGTCCCTCACCACCATCCGTCTGCAGCAGGGCAAACCCGAGGTAGTGGACTACTTCAACGGCCTCATCAAGGACTTCGAAGCCAAAAACCCTGACATCCGCGTGGTCCAGGACTTCAACGGCGGAAACTGGGTTCCCGGCCTGATCCGCGACAACCCCGCCGATGTGGTGAGCAACGCGTATTCCGTCACCGCCGCAGACTTTGCCAAAAAAGGGATCTTCGCGGATCTTTCCGATCTTCCCGCGGCGTCCATGGCAGATCCCAAGGCCTTGGAACTCATCAACTCCTTTGGCCAGTACAAAGGCAGCGAACTCAGCGCCCTGCCGTTCTCGATGGCCGCCGCCGGGGTCATCTACAACATTGACTTGTTCGCCAAGCACAACGTGGCAGTGCCCACCACCTGGAGCGGGTTCCTTGCCGCGTGCCAGGCGTTCACGGCCGCCGGCGTCACGCCCATCTATGGAACGTTCAAGGACTCATGGACGCTGGGCCAGCCCTACGGTTACGTCTCGGGCGGCACGGTGGACCTGGCCGATTTCTTCTCCCGCATGCCCATGACGGCGGCGGATCTGTTGAACAATCCGGACGTTTCCTTCTCCAAGGACTTCAAGGCTGCCACGCAGAGGTTCCTTCAGGTGCTCGGCTTCATGCAGAAGGACGCCGGCAGCCGCGCCTACACGGACGGGAACGCCGCCTTCGCCAAGGGCGGCTCCGCCATGTACATGCAGGGCCCGTGGGCACTGTCTGAACTGACCACCATCAACCCCGCCATCAAGGTGGGCACCTTCGCGCTACCCATGAGCGAGGACCCGAGTGAAACCCAGGCCCAGGTCACCCTGGACATGACGTTCTCAATCGCCCGCTCCACGCCCCGCATGGACGCGGCCAAACGCTTTGTCAACTACCTCATGGACCCGGACGTGGTGAACGCCTACAACAACAAGTTCTCCGCGTTCTCCCCGCTCAAGGGCGCGGCAAAAACCACCAACGTCCAAGTGGCCGGCCTGCAACCTCTCATCTCCGACGGCAAGTACTACCTCAATGTGACCAACTACTTCCCGCCGGCCATCACGCTGAACAACTACTTCCAAACACTGGCGCTGAACAAAAACGCTGACGCATTCCTGACCACCCTCGACGACTCTTGGCACCGTGTTGCCGCCCGCAACGCCTAGATCTTCAAAGGAGAACATCATGACTGCCCCAGCCAGCGTCCGCACAGCTGCCCCAGCGCACAGCGACACCGCCCCAAAGATCAACCACAAGAAGCGCAAGGTTGACCCCACCTACTACTGGATGATCGTTCCGGTCCTGGTCCTCTTCGCCCTCTTCAGCACCATCCCGGCCATCATTGGCGGATTCTTCAGCTTCACCAACTACGCCGGCTACGGTGACTGGAAAATGGTGGGCCTGCGCAACTTCCAAAACATCTTCACCGACCCGGAAATTCTGGCCTCCTACGCCTTCACCTTCTTCTTCGCCATTGTGGCCACAGTTGCCGTCAACGTGGTCTCATTGCTCCTGGCACTGGGCCTGAACTCAAAGATCAAGTGGAAAACGGGCATCCGCGGCGTCTACTTCATCCCCATGGTGCTCTCCGGGCTCATCATCGCCTACGTGTTCAACTACCTGTTCTCCAACACCCTGCCCGGCATTGCCGACGCCCTGGGCATTGCACCCCTGGCCACCAGCATCCTGGCCAATGAGCAGTGGGCATGGGCGGCCATCGTCTTCGTCACCGTCTGGCAGGCAGCACCCGGCGCCACCATCATCTACCTGGCCGGGTTGCAAAGCATCTCCGAGGACGTCTATGAGGCTGCCTCCCTGGACGGCGCCGGGCCGTGGCGCCAGCTGCGCAGCATCTCCCTGCCGCTGATTGCCGGCTACGTGGTCATCAACATCATTTTGGGGTTCAAGGGCTACCTGGGCACCTATGAGGTCATCGTCGCCTTGACCGGTGGCGGCCCCGGCACGGCAACCCAGTCCGTTGCCATGCGCATCTTCTCCGGTTTTGCTGGCGGCGACTACTCGTACCAGATGGCCAATGCCATCATCTTCTTCATCATCACGCTCATCATTTCGCTGCTGCAGCTGCAAATCCTGCGCCGCCGGGAGGTTTCACTGTAATGACACTGACAACAACCAAAGTGACTGATCTGCGCCCGGAACTCCACGGCCCGGCAAAACTGGATGCACCCCGCCCCGCCAAGACCCGGCGCATCAACCGCGAAGGCTACAAGATCAACTGGTGGATGACGGCACTGCTGCTGGTGGCCTCACTGACCATCCTGGTGCCGCTGTACTTCACCATCAGCATGGCCCTGAAATCCCCCGAGCAAGCCGCCTCCGGCACCGGATTCGCCTGGCCCAGTGACCCGCACTGGGAAAACTTCGCCCAGGCCTTTGAAATGACCAATTACCCTGCGGCGTTCATGTCCACGGCCTTCATCACAGTCATCTCGGTGCTGGGCGCCCTGGCTGCAAGCTCCATGGTGGCCTACGCCATTGTGCGCAACTGGGACAAGAAGTTCTTCCGCCTCTCCTACATCTACTTCCTCTCCGCCATGTTTGTGCCGTTCCCCGTGGTGATCCTGCCACTGATCAAGCAGACAGCCATGTTTGGCCTGGACAACCCGCTGGGTGTTGCCTTCATCCACATTGTGGGCGGCATCTCCTTCAACTCGCTGCTGTTCATCGCGTTCCTGCGCTCCATCCCGGTGGAGTTGGAGGAGGCTGCACGGCTCGACGGCGCCAGCACCTGGCAGACGTTCCGCAAGGTCATCTTCCCCCTCCTGGCGCCGATGAGCGCCACCGTGGGCATCTTCGCCTTCCTGGGGTCCTGGAACGACTTCCTGCTCCCCCAGATGCTGATAGCCGACCCCGCCCTGCAAACCCTGCCCGTGGTTCAGCAGCTGTTCCAGGGCCAGTTCAACACCAACTACTCCCTAGCCTTTGCCTCCTATCTGATGGCCCTAGCGCCCACCCTGCTGGTCTATCTCTTCGCCCAGCGCTGGATTATGTCCGGCGTGATGCGCGGCGCAGTGAAATAGCGCTCCGACGTTTTCTCAAATACTTCCCAAACCGCACCACACACGAAGGAATACACCATGACCGTTTCCCCGCTTTCCGTTCTGAGCCCGGACACTCTCTCCGCCGATCCCCATTGGTGGCGCCAGGCCGCCGTGTACCAGATCTACCCCCGCAGCTTCTACGACGCCAACGCCGACGGCCTGGGCGACATCGCGGGCATCACCGCCAAGGTTCCCTACTTGAAGGAACTGGGCCTGGACGCTGTGTGGCTGAGCCCGTTCTACCCCTCCGAACTGGCCGACGGCGGCTACGACGTTGCCGACTACCGCAACGTTGACCCTCGCTTGGGCACTCTGGCCGACTTCGACGAGATGGCTGCAGCCATCCACGACGCCGGCATGAAGATCATTGTGGACATTGTCCCGAACCACTCCTCCGACCAGCACGCCTGGTTCCAGGAGGCCCTCGCCGCCGAGAAGGGTTCCGCTGCCCGGGCCCGCTACATCTTCCGCGATGGCCAAGGCACCAACGGCGAGCTGCCGCCGTCGGACTGGGGATCCATCTTTGGCGGCCCGGCCTGGACCCAGGTGCCCGACGGCCAGTGGTACCTGCACCTGTTCGCCTCCGAACAGCCCGACTTCAACTGGGACAACCGCGAAATCCGCGACGATTTCCTCAAGACGCTGCGTTTCTGGTCTGACCGGGGTGTGGACGGTTTCCGCATCGATGTGGCCCACGCGCTGTCCAAGGACCTTTCCGAGCCGCTGCCGAACAAGGCCGAATTGCGCCGGCTGGAGAAGCTGCACAACGGCTCCAACCCGTTGTGGGACCGCGATCAGGTCCACGAGATCTACGCCGAATGGCGTGCCCTGTTCAACGAGTACAACCCGCCGCGCACAGCCGTTGCCGAGGCCTGGGTGGACCAGACCCGCCGCGCCCGCTACGCCTCCCCCACCAGCCTGGGCCAGGCGTTCAACTTTGATCTGCTCATGGCCGACTTTGAGGCCGCATCCTTCGCCTCGATCGTGACGAAGAACCTGGCCGAATCTGCCGCCACCGGTGCCTCCTCCACCTGGGTGTTCTCCAACCACGACGTAGTCCGCCACGCCACCCGCTACGGCCTGCCCAAGCTGGCCGACGCCGAGAAGACCCAGGACGGCAAAACCTGGCTCCTGAACGGCGGCGAGGAATCCGAGCTGGACCGCGAACTGGGCCTGCGCCGTGCCCGCGCCGCAACCCTGTTCATGCTAGGACTGCCCGGCTCCGCCTACCTGTACCAGGGTGAGGAACTGGGCCTGCACGAGGTGGCCCACATTGCCGACGCCGACCGCCAAGACCCGGCATTCTTCCGCAACACGGGCATTGAAGTGGGCCGCGATGGCTGCCGCGTACCCCTGCCCTGGACCAGCACGGACACCTCCTTTGGCTTTGGCGATGCCCAGGCACACCTGCCGCAGCCGGCCTGGTTTGCCGAGCACGCAGCATCAGCCCAGGACTCGGTGGCAGGTTCCACCCTGAACCTCTACCGCGACGCCCTGGCCCTGCGCCGCCAGCTGCAGACCGGCGAGGAACTGGACTGGATCACCAACACCAACCCGGACGTGCTGCACTTTGCCCGCCCCAACGGCTGGAACGTGGTGACCAACTTCGGCGAAACCGCCGTCGAGCTTCCCGAAGGAACCGTTGCCGTGAGCAGCGTTGCCTTGGAAGACGGCAAGCTGCCCGCCAACGCCACCGCCTGGCTCGTTTCCTAGCACCCCTTTGACTACGGAGCTGCCGCCCATCCCATCGCCGGGTGGGCGGCAGCACGCCTTAGACCCCTGAACGGATTTTCCATGGACACAACAGCCCGCCAGGCCCTGCGCCTAGGCATCGACATTGGCGGCACGGCCATCAAATACGGTGTGGTGAACACTGACACGGGCGGGTTGGCCAGTCCCATCGCCTCGCTGCCCACACCAACCCCGGCCACACCCGACGCCGTTGCTGCGGCACTTCAAGCGGTTTTGGCGGACGTCCAGGGCTGGGAAAACCCGCCGTATGCCGACGCTGCCGTGGGCGTTGCCTTCCCCGCCATCATCCGCCGGGGCGCCGCCTGCTCTGCGGCCAATATCAGCGAGGACTGGATAGGTCTGCCGGTCAACGAGTTCCTTGGCGCTGCACTGAACAAGCACGTGAATGTCATCAACGACGCCGACGCCGCCGGCTTGGCGGAGGCGGCCCAGGGTGCCGGCAAGGGGCAGGGCGGGACGGTTCTGGTTCTGACGCTGGGCACCGGCATTGGTTCGGCCCTGGTGGTGAACGGAACATTAGTGCCCAACTTTGAGCTGGGGCATCTGGAGATGGGCGGCGAAAAGGCCGAGGCCAGGACCTCGGCCGTGGCCCGCGAACGCGACGGGTTGAGCTGGCAGGAATACGCCGTGCGCCTCCAGGACTACCTGGCCCATGTTGAGTTCCTGTTCTCGCCCGCGCTGATCATTCTGGGCGGCGGCATCTCGGTGCGGCACGAGGACTTCCTGCCGCACATCAACCTGGACACACCGGTGCGCCCGGCGCTCCTGCACAACACGGCGGGCGTTGTGGGCGCCGCCCTGACAGTGGCCCGAGGATTCGCCTAAACCTGCGGGGCGAACGTTCCTTCCAGGCCGGGCACGCAGGCGGCCGTCCACACGCCGAGGACTTCCTCACGGGTGGGCAGCCCGTTCACGGCCGGGCTCAGCACGGGCCTACTCACCCAGGCCCCCGCCTCCTCCGCAATCAGCCCGCCGGCGGCAAAGTCGTGCTCAAACAGCCCATACTCCAGGTAGGCATCCACCCCGCCCTCGGCCACGGCGCACAGTTCCAGTGATGCCGAGCCCAGGCGGCGCAGGTCGCCAAAGTGGTCCATCCGGCCATCCAGTTCAGCGACCAGTCGACGCCGGACGGCCGGCTCATACGTCAGCGCCGTGGACAGCAGGGTGCCGCCCCGGGCATCCGTGGGGCCCGTCAGCTGGCGCACGGCCGATACGCCGTCGGCCCGGGTTTCATCCAGCCACGCGCCACCGCCACGGGAGGCAAAGTAGATCCTGCGCAGGGCGGGTGCGTCAACAACGCCGGCCAGCCATTCGCCGTCGGGCCCGGCAACAGCCACGGAGGTGCCGTAGTAGGCAATGTTGCGGATGAAGTTCATGGTGCCGTCGAGCGGGTCGATGCTCCACCGGTAGCCCGATGGCTCGGCGGGCAGGGCGGGCGCCAGCTCCTCCCCCGTGATGACGTCATGCGGGCGCGCATCGGCTATCACGGCACGGACAGCGTTCTCCGCGGCAACATCAAAGGCCGTCACCCAGTCGGCATCGGAGGATTTTTCCGTGGCGCCGAACCCGGCAGGATCCCGGGCGGCCAGCACGGCAGCCCCCGCCGCGGCCGCACGCAAAGCCACTTCCAACAGTTCGTCAATGCTGATCTGGTGCATGGCTACTCCCCTAAAATTTCTGTCTCAGGACTCTCAACGCTTGATTCCGCAACAGCCGGCCCCTCGGCCAGCAGACGCGCAAAACCTTCCTCATCCAGCACCTTCAGGCCCAGCGATTCGGCCTTGTCCAGCTTGGTGCCGGCATTTTCACCGGCCACCACGTACGAGGTATTTTTTGACACCGAGCCGGAGGCCTTGCCGCCGCGGGTGATGATGGCCTCCTTGGCCTCATCCCGGCTGAAGTTGGGCAGCGTGCCCGTCACCACAATGGTGAGCCCCTCCAGGGTGCGGGGTGTGGATTCATCCACAGCGTCGGCCATGACCACACCGGCGGCCGCCCACGCATCCACGATTTCCAGGTGCCAGTCGACGGCAAACCACTCGATCAGGGCATCGGCAATGATGGCACCCACACCGTCAACGTTGGCCAGCTGCTCGCGGGCATCCGGCGTCAGAAGCGCCGTGCGGATGGCGTCCATGGTGCCATAGCGGGTGGCCAGCGCACGCGACGCCGTGGGGCCAACATGCCTGATACTCAAGGCCACCAGCACGCGCCACAGCGGCTGGGCCATGGCCTTGTCCAATTCCTTGAAGAGCTTCTCGGTGGTCTTGGACGGCACCGAGGGCTTCTTGGCTGTGGCCTTGGTGTAGAAGTACGGGACCAGTTGGAACTTGCCCGTACCGGCGCCCTTGGCCCGAATTTCACGCCACACGGTGACCTCGGCCAGCGCCTCGCGCAAGGCGGGATCCGGATAGCTCTCCGCTAGTTGGAAGACCTGCGCCTCGCTGGTGATGACTCCGGGGCCGCTGGGGGCAATCACGCCGTCGTTCTCCGCCGGGTCCGGGCCTGCGCCGTTGGTCAGCGCTGCAGCGGCCTCATAGCCCAAAGCCTCAATGTCGAAGCCGCCCCGGCCAGCCAGGTGCGCCACGCGTTCGGTCAGCTGCACGGGGCAGGACTTGGCGTTGGGGCAGCGAATGTCAATGTCGCCCTCCTTAGCGGGGGCCAGCTCGGTGCCGCACGACGGGCAGTGCCTGGGCATGACAAACTCGCGCTCGTCCCCCGTGCGCAGCGCCACCACGGGGCCCACGATCTCCGGGATCACATCCCCGGCCTTGCGCAGGACGACAGTGTCGCCAATCAGCACGCCCTTGGCCTTGACCACGTCCTGGTTGTGCAGCGTGGCGCGTTCCACCGTGGAGCCGGCCACCTTGACCGGTTCCATGATGCCAAAGGGCGTCACCCGGCCCGTGCGGCCCACCTGGACTTGAATGTCCAGCAGCTTGGTGTGGACCTCCTCCGGCGGGTACTTGTAGGCTACGGCCCAGCGCGGCACGCGGGAGGTGTTGCCCAGGGCCCGTTGGGTGGCAAAATCATCAACCTTGACCACAATGCCGTCGATCTCGTGGATCAGATCGTGCCGGTGCTCGCCGTAGTGGGCTATGAACTCCAGCACTTCCTCCAAGGTGTCCAGCACCTTGAAATAGGGGCTGGTGGGCATCCCCCATTCTTTGAGCAACGCGTACGTCTCCGACTGGCTGGTGGTTTCCAAGCCCTCCCGGGCCCCGATGCCGTGGACGTACATGCTCAGCGGCCGCTTGGCTGTCTCGGCAGGATCCTTTTGGCGCAGCGAGCCTGCCGCCGAGTTGCGCGGATTGGCAAAGGGCGCCTTACCGGCGGCCACCATTTTCTCGTTCAGCTCGGCAAAGTCCTTCGAAGCGATGAACACCTCGCCGCGGATCTCCACCTCGGCCGGGAACGCCGTGCCGTGCAGTTGTTGCGGGATGTCCTTGATGGTGGCCACATTGTGGGTGATGTCCTCACCCGTGAAGCCGTCCCCGCGCGTGGCAGCCCGCACCAGCACACCGTCGCGGTACAGCAAGTTCACGGCAAGACCGTCAATTTTCAGCTCGGTCAGCCATTTGGGGGCCAGTCCGTGCTGCTTTTCAACTGACGCCTCGGCCTTGCGCAGCCAGGCTTCCAGCTCCTCGAGGGAGAAGACGTCCTCCAGGGAGTACATGCGGGCCAGATGGTCGACGGCGGCGAACGCCACGGACGCTTCACCTCCCACCGTCTGGGTGGGGGAATCGTTGGTGATGAGTTCCGGATGCAGGGCCTCGAGGGTCTCCAGCTCGGTGTACAGCACGTCAAACTCGGCGTCGGAAACCAGCGGGGCGTCATCGGTGTAGTACGCCGCACGGTACTTTTGGATCAAATCCACCAGGACGCCGTAGCGCTGCCTATCCTCGTCCGGGGGAACTACCTCGTCCGAGGTGTCCGCCTCGGGGATCGTCTCGGAGTTGGTCTCAACGGGAATCGGCTGGGTTTCTTCTGGCTCGCTGCTCACGCTTCTATCTTGCCCCAAGAACCCCTGTCTGTGCAGCAAGCTTTGTGGACAGCCGCCGACGGCTTGCCATACTGGCGGGGACGTATGAAATTTCACACGCCCCCGCCAGTCTGGCACGCCGTCGCCCCGGCCGCTGCCTGGAACTACCGCTCGTGGTCCATGGTGCTGGCCACCTGCAACTTGAACGCCTTGCCGCGGCCCACCACATAGCCGCGCCCCGGAATGAACTTGTTGTTGTAGACCCGGCCCAGGGAGGTGTTCATCAGGGTGTCCCCCTCCACGTCCCCGGGGTTCATGAGCAGGCCGCGACGGCCGGCCTTGAACAACCCGGCCAAACTCCAGGCACCGGACCATGTTGAAGTTTCGGCCTCACCCACCACAAAGGCGTTGGCCTTGACGGCGGCCTTGATCAGGGTGGCCAGATCCATTTCCGCCTCGGAATCGGTGAACTCCGTGACGCCCTCAATGAAGAAGGCAACAGGCGTGGTTTCGCCTTCCACAAGGTCAATGAAGCGTTGCAGCTCCGGCTCCAGGGACGCTGCCGTGACAATCGATTCATCCCACACCGGCAGCTTGGCGATCGCCGAACGGCGCGAGCCGAAGTACACGCGCCGGGTACCCGGCGTCGACCGTTTCAGGGCCTCGGCCAGCGTGACCAGGGCCGTGGTGCGCCCGGACGACGGCGGTCCCGTGAGCATGAGCGCGCCGCTGGCTTCGAGCCCCGCCGCTTCCAGGTTGAAATCGTCCACACCAATGACCACGTGGCCGGGCGTTGCCGCCGGGAGCACATTCAGATCCAGCATCTCCGGCAAGGCCTCCACTCGCGGAGCCTGCGGCACGCCCTGGCGGCGCATGGTCTCGGCCAGGCTGGAAACGGAGCGCGCCTGCAACGCCAGGTTGGAGGTGCCACCAAAAATGGCCAACTGGACTTCGCCGCCGTCGATCATGCCACGGCCGGGAGGCGAGGCGGGGCCCAGCACGTCCCGGGGCAGGCCAAGGTTGGAGTAGTCATCGGCGGTGGCCAAGCGGAGCACCACCAGACGCTGCACGGAGGACGCCAACGACGCCGGCAGGGACTTGGGGCTGTCCCCGGCAATGACAAGGTGCACACCCATGGGACGGCCGTCGGTGGCAATCTGCTGCAGGGTCTCAAACTGGTTCATGCCCGCACGGAACTCATACAGTTCACGGAACGCGGCCAGGCCGTCCACCATGACAATGATGCGCGGCTCGTCCGGCTTGTTGGCCAGGCGGCGGTACTCGGCAATGCTGCCGGCCTTGACCTGGGCAAAGCTCTGCGCCCGTTCCTCGATCAGGCCGCGGACGTAACGCAGCAGGCGCCCCACACGTTCGGTGTCCTCGGCGTTGATGATGCCGCCAACATGCGGGAGCACCTCCAACATTTGCAGGCCGTTGGAGGCTGCGTCAATGCCGTACACCTGCACAGGGCCGCCGCGCGGGGTGATGGCGGCGGCAACCGCCAGGGTGCGCAGCGCGGCGGACTTGCCAGAACCGCTTGCCCCAAGGATGGCCATGTTGCCGTCCTTGTCCGGTTCAAAGAACACCGTGGGCTGGGCCTGGTGCTCGGGATCATCCATGACGCCCAGGAGCAATTGCTCGTCGGTGCGCGCAGTGGGCAGTTTGGAGAAGTCGTACACGTCCGGCAGCTCAGCAAGCCACGGCTTGCGCGGCGGCTTCACGCCCAGTTCCACGGCGGCCAAGGAAATATTGGCCACCACGCGGGAAATGTCATTGGGGCCGCCCGCCTCCGCCACGGGGGCGCTGGCAAGGTCCGTCTCCCACGGGTTTCCGGCCCCAAAGTCCATCTCCACAATGTCAATGCGGGGGCGTTGCGGGGTGCGGGATGTCCAACCACCGGCGTAGCCGGTCTGGAAGCCCTGGATCCGGCCGGGCCCGGTCTTGGCGGCGCCACGGCCGGGAATCGACGGGCTGAAGTAGGCGGCGGACGGTTCCCCCAGGATGTCCACGGAATCGTCAACATCGGCCATGCGCAGGGCAATGCGCATGTTGGTGTTGGCGCGCAGGCTGTCCTTGATGACACCGGAGGGGCGCTGGGTGGCCAGGATCAGGTGCAGACCCAGCGAACGGCCGCGGGCGGCAATGTCCACCACGCCGTCAACAAATTCCGGCACTTCCTTGGCCAACGCGGCAAACTCATCGACCACAATGATGAGCGACGGCGGGGTCTCGGGATCCGCTTCCCGCTCCATGGCGAGCAGGTCCTTGGCCTTCTTGCGGTTGAGCAGGTGCTCGCGGTGGTGCAGTTCGGCCCGCAGGGACGTCAAGGCTCGGCGCACCAGGTGCGGGGAAAGGTCAGTCACCAGGCCCACCGTGTGCGGCAATTGCACGCAGTCGGCGAAGGCCGCCCCGCCCTTGTAGTCAACGAACAGGAAGGAGAGCCTGTCGGGGCTGTACGCTGCGGCCATGCCCAGCACCCAGGCCTGCAGGAACTCGGACTTGCCGGCACCCGTGGTGCCGCCCACCAGGGCGTGCGGGCCCTCGGTCTTCAAGTCAAGGTACATGGGTTCAACGCCCTTGGACCCCACCAGCGCGCGCAGGGAACCCTGGTGCTTGCGGTTCTTCACGGCACGGGCGGCCACGGAGTTGTTTTCCAGCCACCTGTCGGCAATACCAGTGGTGCCTTCCACTAGCTCGTGGCCTGCCAACGCAACGTAGGAGACGCTGCGGGGCAGGTCGGAGTCGTCATCCACCGGTTTGCTGGAATCGACCACGGGCGCCAGCATGCGGGCCAGCTGGGCAGCAAGTTCGGCGCTGACGCTTTCGCAGCTCACCGGGTAGGTCAGCCGGCCCAGCCGGACCTGGCCCGTGGTGGCAGTTTCGGCCACGTGGACAAAGTCGCGGCAGGACGCCGGCAGTGCCTCAATGGAGCTGGCAACCCACAGGATGTGCACACCAACGTCGGCACCGTATTCGGTGAGCCGGTTCAGGCGGGCACGGTCCACTTTGACGTCATCTTCAATGATGAGCAGCAGCGCCGGCATCACGGGCGCGGGCATTTCAGCCTTGGCAGGGTCTTGGGGACCGCGGTGGGCGGCACCGTTGGCGGCCATGTTCACGCCCCGGTTGACCAGCAGGTCCTCCAGGGCCGCCAGCAGCACGCTGGTGGCGCCGGTGCCGGAGGCCAGGTGCTCGCCGGCCAGGGGTGAATGCACCGAACCAACATGCGGGAGCCACTGCAGCCACTCCCACCGCTGTTTGGATTCCGTGGACGTCATGGCGGCCACGGCCAGTTCCGCCGGCGAATGCAGTCCCACGGCCTGGAGGACCAGGGCCCGGGCCACGTCATCAACCACCCCGCGCGGTCCCGCAACGCCCAGGGCCCCGCTGTTGCGGAACGCGGCAACAACGGGCACGGCGTCGATGTCGGAGAACTCGGCCTTGACGTCCTGAATTTCGGCCATGTAGTCGGGCAGCGTGTTGTTATCCGCGGGTGCCTTGACCGGTGTGCGGGAGGGCTGGCGGCCCACGCCAAGACGCAGCGACAGGAACGCCTTGTGTTCGGGACGGTGTGTCCACAGCAGCGGACCCAGCTTGTAGATGGCATCAACTGTTTCCCCCGTTGACGGGCTTTCCGCCAGCCGCACGGCCCGCTCCAGCTGCTGGCGGGCTGTCATTTGGCGGCGGAACTCGGCAATAGCCCCACGGAACTGTTCGATGGAGTCCTTGAGTTCACGCTTGGCGTTGGCTTTTTGGTCCAGGTAGCCGCCAATGATCATCAGGGGCATCATGGCCATGAAGATGAGGCTGAACGGGCTCCGCGTCACGCCAAACATGACACCGCCCATGAGCAAGGGGGCCATGAGCATGATCAGCGGGAAACGATCGCGCCGGGGCCGCTGCGGGCCCGAGGGCAGGATCTGCTCCTCCACGGCAAAGTGCGGCACCACGCGCGGTGAGCGGTTGAATTCCACCAGGGGCCCGGTGGGTCCGGAGTGGGTGCGCAGACCTAGGCCCACCACGGAAATGGTGGTTTCCCCCAGGGTCACCTCATCCGAGGAGCCCAGCACGGCGCGGGAAATTTGGGTGCCTTCCATCATGAGGCCGTTGGCGGAGCCGGTGTCAGCAATTTCCACTGTTTCGCCAATGGTGATGCGGGCGTGGCGTTTTGAGGTCATGGGATCGCTCAGGCGGACGTCAACATCAAAGTCGCGGCCAATGTAGCTGGTGCCCAGCGGCAGGGCGAACTCACGGCCCGCATCCGGCCCGGCCGTGACGCGCAGGGTGGCGGCGGCCGGCCCCCGGTCCTGCTGGGGTACGGCAAAGGTGTCGCTGAGCTGGGTGAGAGAGACTGTGGCGCCGGGGCGCAGCCCGGATTCCTGCAAATTGCTCTCCGGCGGCAGGGTTCTTCCGCGCACTCCGCCCACCACGGATTCCTCCACCAGCAGGGAAAGGTTGGGCGGGGCCGCGGCCCCCTTCCGGGCGGGATCGGCCAAATACAGCTCGGTGGCGATGTCGCGCACGGAGGCCATGCCGTCCACCGTGACGGTCAGGTTCTTTGCCTCCTGCGGGTCACGCCGAAGCGTCAGCCGGATCCTCATGGCGCATCAGCTCCGCGCTGGGTATCCAGCAGGGGCAGGTCGTCGGGGGTGACCAGATGCGAGGTCACCGCGTGCTCCACCAGCCTGGTCCGGCGGTTGGTGGCCAGTTTTCCGCCGCCGCCGCGCAGGCCCACAACGCCCACGCGGTCCAGTTTGTCGCACACGTTGTCCAGCTTGCGGTTGAAGCGGGTGAGGGCCCAGCCCAGGCGCTGTGCAGCCTGCGCCGAGGACGGGATGGCGCTGAAGCCCGTGCCGCCCCGGCGCAGCATGGGCTCGGCCAGCGCCACAATGAGTGCCTTTTGGGACTCGGTGAAGACCACGGGCCCTATGGTGGTTGAGCCGGCGGAGTCGTCCTCGCGGCTTGGGGACATGAACGACGGCGACGCCAGATGCACGGAGAACTCGTACGTGGTGGGGCCGGCCGTAAAGATCACGTTGGTCTGGCTGAACACCAGGGGGATGCGCGCGCCAGGGGCCATCCACGCCTGCATGCCGCCCGCCGCGTCGGCGATCGTGGCGGAGAGCATGGTGCCGGCGTTGGTCAGCCACCAGATGCCGTCATACTTGCTGACCTCAAGGAACTTCCTGTGCAAATACGGGTTGTCATCAACTTCAATGTCGCCCTCACGGCCAATGCGAAAAACGTCTTCCGGCGCCGGCTCGTACCATTCGCCACAAAAATCTATTGTTAATTCCGCCATGATGGCAGCCCCCTGGGTTTGTTGCTGATGACTAGAAAGAATTTAGGAGCACTTCTTGGACTCCGCCGAGGTTTGGCCGTTCTTGCGAACCAGCTTCACCGAAATGCAGCTCTGGCCATTGGGATCATCCACCACAAACGCCCGGTTATCGGTGATGGGTTTGAAGGTGCCCGTGTCCACAGCACTGACGGAGGCCCACAAATATTTGTCGCCCTCCTGCGGATCCGGGTTGTTCCAGCTCCACTCGGAACCGCCGTTCTTCGGTGCGGCCGCAAGGTCGGTGACAGGCGGGACCTCCGCGCCCACTATCAGTGCCGTGGGAGGTGGCGAGGTTTTTTGCGCCTGTGGATCCACCGTCGCCGGCGCCCCACCACTGAGGAAAACCATTATTCCCACCACGACGGCGGCCACGAGCACCAGCCCCGAGCCCAGTCCCAGCCACAGCCGCTTCCTGCCCGGGGCCACAGCCGGTGCCGCAGCGCTGATCCCAGGCTGGAGAAGATCGCTGCGCTGCACCGTTGAATCCAACGCGGGCGGGTTCCACGGCGAGGCCGGCGCAGCAGGCGAAGGCGCCGATACCGAACGAGCGGGCGGCGCTGCAGCTGGCGTTGCAGGGCCCGCGAGCCCGGCGGCCGGCAGTGTTTGGCCGTTGCGGTTGAGACCGGTGGTGGAACCGGTGACTCCCGGCACCGTGTTGCCGTGGGTTGCAGGGTTGGCGTGCAGACCAGCCGCGAATGCCCCGCCACCGTGGTTGTTGGTCTGCCGCGAGGGAAACGTGGGGTTGGAGGTGCCGGCGTCCGGATCAATCTGCACAACGCTGCGGATACGTGTGGGCTCGGAGTTCTCGTCGGGTCGGAAATCCGCCACCACCACCTCTTCCTGCACCTCAAAGGGCGTGACGGACAGGTTCATATCTGCCTGGATGCGCATCAGGGCACGGGCAAAGTCCTTGGCGCTGCTGTACCGCGACGCCGGAGACTTGGCCATGGCTGTGGCCAGGACCAGCTCTAGCGCCTGTGGAATGTCGGCCCTCCCTAGGGCGGCAAGGGGTGCTGCGTGGATGCGGGAAATCAGTTCGCGCTGAGAGTTGTCCGCTCCCGGAATGACAAAAGGCGAATGCCCGGCCAGCAGGGTGTAGATGGTGGCGCCAAGCGCCCAAATGTCCACCTTGATGCCGTCCGTGGCGCCGGAGCCGAAGGATTCCGGCGGCGACCACGGGATGGACATGCCGCCGCCGTCGGCCTGCACAGCATCCATGGTTCCGGAGATGCCAAAGTCGGTCAGCGCCGGCCTGTTGTAGTCGGTGACCAGGATGTTGGCGGGCTTGATGTCGCGGTGGGCAATGCCAGCCCTGTGTGCCGTCTCCACGGCTGAGGCCACCTGGATGCCAATTTCGAGGGCCTTGTCGGCACTGAAGCGGCCCTGCCGGTACTGCATGTCAAGGCTGGGCCGGGAGCAGTATTCCATGGCCAGGTAGGAGTGGCCGGACTCGGTGATCTCGGCTTCAAAGATGGTGACAATGTACGGGTGGGCGGAAAGCTGGGCCATGAGGTTGGCCTCGGACTCAAAGCTGGCCCGGGCCCCGCTGGTCAAGAGATCGGCTGTCAGGACCTTGACGGCCACCTTGCGCCGCGGCCTGTCCTGCTCGTAGAGGTACACATCGGAGAATCCGCCCGAGCCCAGCACGGAGACAAACCGGTAGCCGGGAAGCACCGGGGGTGCTGCGGGAACACGCTTGCTGCTCACAGCAGGCCCTCAAAGAGCAGGGAGATCCCGTCTCCCAGCTCGGCGATGTCGCCGTTGAGCAGGATGGCTTCCTCGCCCTGGCTCAAGCGGCGGGGGGCTTGGCCTTCGCGGACCAGCACTGTGCCGTTGGTTGCCTTCAGGTCCACCAGCAGAACGTCCCAGCCGTCGAGGCGGACTTCCACATGGGAGCGCGAAATATCGTCGTTGCCACTGTTGACCTGCACCAGCCGGGGCATGGCTCCGCCCATGACCCGGGAGACCGAGGGCTGGCGACCAATGATCAAGGAGTGGTCCAGTTCAATGACTTCGCCACTGGAAATGTGCATGGTGCCCAGGCGCGGCCGGCCCACTTCACGTGGTTCGGAATTGATGGCCGCACCGCAATCGGAGCATTCGGAGCGGCTCGGCGGGTTGGCGTGGCCGTTGGGGCACATGCGTGCCAAAACCATGGGTCCGGTGGGCGGGCGCGACTCCAGCGGTGCCGGCGCGGCTGCCGCCTCGTCGCCGGGATCACCGATCCCGCTGACCTCACTGACGTCGCCGCGCATGACTGTGTGGCCGTCGTGGTCGGGGTCGTAGGGCTGCCCAAGCGCCGCGGCAACTTCACCACCAGCCTCAAGGGCGGCTCCGGATTCCGGCGCCTTGGCCCACGGGACCGAGTCAATTAACAAGCCTTCGGGCTGCCACTGTTCCTGGGCACTCTGCGCGGGCGCGGCCGCACTGAGGTCTGCAGCCACTTCCTCGGCAAGGCCCGCCACCGGTGGCAGGGGCGGCAGCGGTGGCAGTTCGGCCTCCGGCACGCCGTGCTGCACCGCTGGTTCGTCGTCGTCGAGACGAACGGCCGCGTCCTCAACGCTCCTGGCCACTGTGGGACCGAACAAGTGGTCGTAGTTGGTGGTGAATCCGTCGTCCGCAGTCTCCGGCGCGGTATGCTCCTGCTCCGCAGTCTCCGGCGCGGTAGTGTCCGCCTCGGCAGTCTCCGGCCCCGCAAGGCGCTGTTCGGCGTCCGATTCCGCACCCGCCACTTCGGCCGTGGGACTCCCCCCGGCAGCATCCGCATCAGCTGCAAAGGTTGCCGTCTCGGCGGCGTCGATCAGCACAGCAACGTCTTCCGTCAACGATTCCTGGAAGGCCGGCTGTCCCTCCTCATGAGACTCATCCTCGGACATGTCGGGCCGGATGGTCAGGTTCAGATCCGCCTCGTTCAACGCCGCCATGGGGGCCAGCTGGGCGTTCCACTCGGCATCGGCGGCCTCGGCGGCCATGGCAAAGCTGGCGTAGGCGTCGTGGTCCACGTCATCGTCCACGTCTGTGTCCACGTCCGTGTCCGCGGCGTGTACCTCGGCGTCGAGCACTCCCACCTCGTGTACCTCGGCGTCGAGCACTTCAGGCTCGTGTACCTCGGTGTCGCCGTCCTGGGCAGGCGGATCGAGCAACAGCGCGGCAAGATGGCCGTCAGCATCGACTGTTTGGGGCTGGGCAGAGGCGTCGTGGGGATAGTCAGGCTCCGCCTCGAACGGCTCCGGCTCAACAAATTGTTCCAACCAATCCGCCTCCCCGCTGGCAAAGCTAGGGTCATCCAGCTGCGCCCCGGCGAGTTCCATGTGCAAAGACTGCAGGCGGATGACGGCCTCGCCAACGGGCAGCAGCCAGGACAGTTCGGCCGGCTCTGTGGCTTGTGCCAAGGTCAGTTCAAGAGATTCGGGCAGTGGCAGTGAACGCTCACTCCAGGTAGTGACGTCCCGGCCCGAGACAATCTCCATGGCGTCGCCTGTGTGGGCTACCAGGGCCATGTCGCCACGCAGGATGGCGTGCAGGCGGTCGGACTGGACCACAATGGCAAAGTCGGGCAGTCCCGTTAGTTCGGTGCCGAACTGGCGGGTGACCTCGTTCAGGACACCGTGAATGGTGGGCTCCTGCCCGAGGAATTCCCACAACGCACCCACAATTGCTTGTTCGGTGTGCCCCTTGAGCACAATGACCGCGCCCGAGCGCACAATGCCTAGCCATGAACCGGTGCTGTACGTGGTGCTAACCATGATTCTCCTCATGCAGGGGTGCGTTGACGCGTGGGGGCAGCTCTTGCCCGTGCGCCAGGAATTCCTTGGGGATGGATTCCAGAACTTCAGCGGAACGGATGGGGGCCACGGCTCCGGGAGGGTTTTCCTGGGCCGCCGGCATGCGCGGCAGCGTGTCTTCCTCGGCTGTGGGGGCGGTGCCGGCCTTGCCCAGGGTTTCCCCGCCGACGCCGCCGTGGACGTGGCTGGCGTCGACAACAACCACTGTGATGTTGTCCCGCCCGCCGGAGCGCAGGGCAGCCTGAATCAGGGAATCCACGGCGTCCTGAGGGTGGCGCAGGGTACTCAAGGCACGGTGGATTTGCTCGTCACCCAGTTCCCCGGAGAGCCCGTCGGAGCACACAAGAATCCTGTCACCTTCTTCGACCGGGATCAACCAGAAGTCAGCCTCCGTGTCAGTTCCGGTGCCCAGGGCCCGTGTCACCACGTGGCGCCGGGGGTGGGTCAGGGCTTCCGCTGCGGTGATGAAGCCGGCGTCCACCAGTTCCTGCACCTCGGAGTGATCCACGCTGACCTGGGCGAAGTGTCCCTGACTGAGCCGGTATGTGCGGGAATCACCCACATTGAAGACCAGCCAGTAGGGCACGCCGCGCTCCTCAACCAGCACCACGCCGGAAAGGGTTGTGCCCGCCCGGGCGTTGGTGAGTTCGCGGATCCTGGTATCGGCCAGGTGCAGGGCATGCGCCAAGTCCAGCGCCGTCGCCTGGCGGGAGCTCGCCGTCAGGACGCCTTGCTCGCTCAGGGTTTGGATGCATTCGCGGCTGGCCACCTCGCCGGCCTCATGCCCGCCCATGCCGTCGGCAACCGTGAACAAGGGATCGGCGGCCAGGAACGAATCCTCATTGAGTTCCCGGCGCAGTCCCCTGTCGGTGCCAAAGCCAAAGCTCAGGCGGACGCCGGAGGCGCCCTGGTTCGGCGCTCCCTGGGCCGAGGTGCTGCCCTCCCCAGCCGTCACGGACGCCCCACCGTAAAGGACCTGTCGCCAAAGTGCACCCTGGCACCAATGCCAGCCAGGGCGGGGGTTCCCCCCTGCAACTCAGTCCTGTCCCCGCCCACGGCTGTGATGGCGCTGCCGTTGGTGGAGTTTCTGTCAGTAACCCACAGGCCCTCACCGCTGGCCTGAACGTGCAGGTGCGTCTTGGAGACGGACCTGCTGGAGTCTAGAACTGACACAAGGCGAGAAATCATCTCACCATCGTATCCGGCGGGGTTGCGGCCAATGAGCGCCACGGCTGTGATGTCTTCGGTGTGGCCGTCATCAAAGGTCAGTCGCAGACCCACAGCGGCAGGAAGGGGACGAACCCGGGTATCCCCCGCCTCGTCCTCCAACAGCCTGATGTGCGGCTGCTCGGCGAATGGCTTGGTGGTCGTTTCCCGTGCTGGCGGTGGCTGCGGCGCGAAGGAGGATGCCGGGCTGAACTGCGACTGCTGGGGCTGGGGCGCCGGCTGCTGGAACTGCACCTGCCGTTGTGACTGGGGCGCGGCGCTGGCGGCAGCTCCCGGAACAGACGTGATGGGTCCCTGGGGGTACTGGCCCGGGCCTCCCGGACCTGGCACCGCTGGCCCGGGAATCACTGGTCCTGGCACCACCGGTCCTGGCACCGCTGTGTTTCGCACCCCATCGGCCACCGGTCGCTGGACCAGCGGCGAGCTGACAGGAGTCAGGGTGGGAACAGACGCCGGAACAAAGTTGGCCCGCTCCGCGATGCCGCCCGTTTCAAGGGGGTCGCGGCCGGCTTTGACGTTGAACACCAGAGTGTGGGCCAGCTTGTCATGCCAGCCCTGCCGCTTGCCATTGGCATCCCAGGTGTTGGAGATGACAACCAGCAGCGGACCAAGGGTGGGCACAGTGGAGCTGACGGCAACCACCACATTGCGTAGGAAGATGGCCAGCACGCCTGCCGGTCCGCCAGCCATGTTGGTGGTGCGCAGGCCCACCAACAGGTTGCCGGGGGTCTTGCCGGATTTGGCTTCCCAGAGCCACAACCAGATGCCGTAGCCCAGGGAGAGAACGGCGGCAATGCCGCTCAGGATCAACAGCCAGCTCAGGTTCACCTGGGCAAATTCGCCAACCTTGGTGACGGAAATTTTGCTGGCCCCGATGCCTGCCGCCACGGCCAGCAGGACGCTTGGGAGCACACCGTCAATGAGCTTGGCTGCCAGGCGGCGCCCGGCCCCGCCCGGAACCAGGGCCGTGGCTGCCGCGATGCGGGGATCGACACCCGGCTCCCGCGGGGCCAGCAGGGGTCCTGTCGCTGTGATACCCACGGGCACAATGCCTGGTAGCGACCCTGTGCCTGGAACACCCACGGTCACAGTGGCGGGCGCCGGTGCGGCGGCACGGTTGTTCACCGCGGCACCACACAGCGTGCAGAAGGCAGCTCCCGGAGGGAGCACGGCTCCACAATTCCGGCAGGGATCGGCCGCTTTTTGCGCCATGTGCTTGGTACCCTTCTTACGACTTCTTGAACAGCGAGAATAGCGACAACAACGAGGAGCCTCGTGCCGGACGGGGCGAGAGCCCCTTGCGTCCGGCCCTGGCCTTGGCGTCGGCCAGCAGCGACCTCGGTGAGAATCGTGCCCGCTGCCGCTTCCAGAATCCTACAGACCCGCTCATGTCCTTGACCGTATGCTCCACATTTTGCCAGTACACGGCGACGTCGTCTTCGCTGGGTTGGCCCGGGCCGAAGATGGCGGCGTCGGCCCGCTCCGCCAGCAACGCCGTGGTTGCCGAGCTGGCGGGGAAGGCCTCGTAGAGCAAGCCGGCGCTCTCGCGGCGGGTCCCGTTGGGCTCCATTCCGGCGCCAAGATCGGTGGCCAGGCTCATGACCTCGGACCAGCCCCCGCTGACCCTGTCGGTGGGCTGTCCAACGGTCTGGCGCTTCTTGCGGCGCCGGCCCTTCAACGCAACAATCAGCACCAGCGGCAGCGCAATGATGAGCAACGGGATGGCAGCCACACCAATGATCATTAGGATCTGGCCAAGGATGCCAGCCTGATTGTTCTTCTTGCCGTCGGTGTCCAGGGCGTCCGGGGCGCTGTCCGGGGGAAGATCGGCCGGTTCCTGTGGCGGGGGCGGCGGCTGGAGCACCTGCGGCTTGGGCTTGGAGGCGTTTTGTGGTTCCGGCGGGTTGGGCACATGGTCCTTGTCCGGCGTCGGATTGAACGGCACCCAACCCAGGCCAGCAAAATTCACCTCAACCCACGCGTGCACGTCCGCCCCCTTCAGCTGCACCTTGGGCGCGCCGTTGTTGGGGTCTTTTTCGTCAAGGTAAAAGCCCATGACAACGCGCGCAGGGATGCCCAAGTGGCGGGCCATGAGCACCATGGCGGTGGCGTACTGTTCGTCGTCGCCCACCATCTCCTTGCCGCTGAGCAGCTTGGTGATGCGTGCAGCGCTGTGGCCGGAATTGGAGGGGGTCTGCCCCTCCAGGCCGTTGCTGAACTTACCTTCGCGCTGCAGGGCGCCTTCCAGGGCCTGGACCTTCTTCAGGGGCGTGTCTGCCTCGCCCACAATGTCGTTGGCCTTGGTGCCCACCACTGCGGGAACGTTTTCCAGCTTGGGCAGGCGCACCGAGCCAAAGTCCGAGCCCGCCAGCTTGTTGCCGTCAACGCTGGGGAACGCCACGTCCATGGTGTAGGAATCGCCCTTGGTAACACCGTCAAGGTTCAGTGCGGAGCCGGACCCCTTGTTCAGGTAGAGCGTGGGGGTTGGGCCCACGGCGCTTTGGTAGCGCAGGCTGTGCGCCACCGAGATGCTGGGAATCCAGACACCCTGGTACCCGTCAATGACCAGGTCGACGCCGGACCCCTCACCCTCGCCTGTGCTGGCCAGTGCCGAGGGATCGCCGATGGGGGCGAAGGATGCAGAACTGTTGGGGTCCACGTTGAACACCACGCCGTTGTAGTTGTCCATGGCGGCAACACGGACCCGGCCGTTCTTGGGCAGGCCTGCTACGTCAAAGAGGGCCGTTTCCTTTTCATTCTTGACGTAGTCACGGAATTTGGTCAGCGGAGAAGGGAGGTCGTGCAGGTCCGGCGGCGGAATGACCGTGTCACGCAACACCTCACGGCTGGCGCTGCTGGTCAGTGCGGGCGCCGCGGCCATGGTGACGGCGCTGGCCACCAGAATGACTCCCGCGGCGAGGCCGATCCGGCGCAGCAGTGAGGTGCGCGCCCCGGCCGCGTCGTGGACCTGCCGATTGGCGGAGATGCTGCCGGCAGTTTCGCGTCGACGCATTTCGTGCCTGTAGGCCAGCCAGGCGATCGCGGCGATGCTCAGCAGGGAACCGCGCAGCACGGGGAGGAACACCTGGGCTGTGCCGAAGAGGATGGCCGTGATGAACAAGGCAATGACAGGGATCAGGGCCCAGTAGGCGCTGCGCAGCCGCCACGCGAGGGTGCCAGCAACCACAGCAGCTACGAAGGCGGAGAGATAGGGGACCACCATGACCTCAACGCTGACGCCCACGGGCGGGGCCAGGGTCAGCAATTGCTTCCACGACAGCATGATGCCCAGCAGGAGCCCGCGCAGGGAGGCCAGGCTGGGAAGGAAACCCAAAATGGCCTCGCCCGGTGCGGCCAGGGCGCTGCCGAAGATCAGGTAAACCGCGAATGCCAGGCCCACCATGGTGACCAGGCCCAGGCGCCAGTGTGCTCCCATGGCCGCCACGGCTAAGCCCAGGGCAATGGCGCCGAAGCCTGCCAGCAGATAGTGGGGGTCGTGGCCAAAGGTGGGGCCAAAGCCCAACACGCCAAGGCCCAGCAGGACGGCCAGCACGGCGCCGTCGATCAGAAAATGCCACCACAGCCGCCCGCCAAAGAAGGGTGAGGCTTTGCGTTGCAGCTGCACTGCAGCGCTTCTGCGCGCACTCATGCGATGGCCTTTCGCAGGACCATGGCCAGATCGCCCAGGTCGCCCAGGGTCAGGACCGTGAGATCGGCAATGTTGGCGCGGGCGGATTGCGCTCCGCTAAAGCAGCGCACGGCGAAGGCGCGAACACCCGGCGGCACGGAGGCCGCTGCGCTGCGCAATTGCGCCGGTGTCACCTTGGAACCCACCACAAAGAACACCACGGAGGCGTTGGGAACGGCATCCGTGAGTGTTCGGGCCAGGTCCACCGAGGTGCCTCGGCGGTTGTAGCCCAGCAATCTGGTCATATCGTCGAGCAGGTTCTTGCCCGTTTCACAGCGGATGGGGCCGCGCTGGGTGATGACGCTGAGTTCACGGTGTTCCTTGATGGCCTGGCGGCCCAGCGAGGCTGCCGCCGAAATGGCTAACTCGAAATCGTCGTCGTTCTCGTATTCGTCCGTGTTCACCGACAAGGCCACGGCCATGTGGGAGCGGCGGGTTTCCTCAAACTGGCGCACCATCAACTTGCCCGTGCGGGCAGTGGTTTTCCAGTGGATGTGCCGGCGATCGTCGCCCGGCACATAGTCACGCAGGGCGTGGAAGGCAATGTCTGAATTGGAGAGGTCCTTGGTGGTCAGGCCCTCCAGGTCCTTCAGGAACCCAGCGGCCGGCCCGTCCAGGGAGGTGGTGCGCGGGTGCACAAACAAGTCGGTGGGATCGGTCCAGAGGACTTGCCGGCGCAGCAGGTGCAGCGGATCGGCACGCACCGAGCGGACCGGGCCAACCGTGATGACTGCGCGGCGGGTGGTGGGGATGGTGAAGAGGTCCTCGTGGATCTCCCCCGGCTTCATGGTGGGCAAATGGAACAGTGCCGTGGCGAGGCCCACCGGCATTTCCAGGGCTGCCGGCAGCACCGTGCGCGGTGAGGTGTTTTCCACGGCAATGCTGCCCACAGCGTTCTCGCCCACAGCAACGCGCGTGCGGGCCAAATCAAGCTTGACGGCGTACATGGACTTGCCCAGCACAAAGGCTATGGCAATTAACAGCAGCACGGTGGCCAACAGGGCAGCCACCTTGGCTTCCTGCCAGCCGTAGCTTGCCCCAAGGATCCACAACAGCACAGTTGTTCCCAGCACCACAAAACCCAGGGTGCTGATGGTTGCCAGCACAGGACCAAGGTAGCGTTTGAGCCACGCAGTGGTCTTGGACCATGCAGGGGCTAAGTAGATGCCGGCAACCTTGGACGCCTCACGCGTCAACGACGCCGGATGCAGACGTGTTGGGGTGCCGTCGCTGTGGAAGGGACGGGAAAGGAACTCCCCCACCTTCAAAGCGCTGGACTTGATGCTCATGATTGACCTTTGGCTGTGTGTGCTGTTGCTGGACGTGCCGTGAAGCTGGATCCTGCGGGCGTTAGACCGAGGCGCGCTGCTGCGGTGCGGCAACTTCGGCCAGCACCCGGCTCAGGACTACTTCCGGGGTGGCGCCGGCAAATTCCGCTTCCGGATCCATGACAAAACGGTGCGTCCACACATAAGGGGCAAGTTCCTTGATATCGTCGGGCAAAACGTAGTTGCGGCCCTTAGCGGCAGCCCACACCTTAGCAATGCGGACCATGGCAATGGCGCCACGAACAGAGACTCCCAACCGGGTTTCCGGCGCGTTGCGTGTCTCCTCACACAGGCGTGAAATGTATTCCAGCACAGCAGCATCGGCGTGGGTGGTGGAGGCAAGATCAGCCATTTCGGCTACGGCGGTGGGGGTGATGATGGCCTGCAACGTTGAGGTCCTGTCCCGCTGGCCGGAGCCGGAGAGCAGCTGCACAGTGGAAGCGTGGTCCGGGTAGCCAATGGAGGTCTTGACGAGGAAGCGGTCAAGCTGGGCCTCGGGCAGCCGGTAGGTGCCCGCCTGCTCAATGGGGTTCTGCGTGGCCAGCACCATGAACGGACGGCCCGTCTCGTAGGTGGTGCCGTCCATGGTCACGCGGGATTCTTCCATGACCTCCAGCAGCGCCGACTGAGTCTTGGGTGAGGCACGGTTGATCTCATCTGCCAGCACAATAGTGGCGAAGATGGGTCCCTTGTGGAAGTCGAAAACCTGTGTCTTCTGGTCATAGATCATCACACCCGTGACGTCCGAAGGCAGCAGGTCGGGGGTGAATTGGATGCGCGAGTTGGTGCCCTTGACGGTTGCCGAAATGGCACGGGCCAGCATGGTCTTGCCCGTCCCGGGAGCATCCTCGAACAGGACGTGGCCCTCGGCGAGCATGGCGGCCAGGGTCAAACTAACAACGTGCGACTTGCCCAGGATGGCCTGGCCAACATTGGCGACCAGCTTTTCAAACGTTCCTGCAAACCACGTGGCCTGTTCCGGCGTCATGGACATAGTTCATCCTCTTTCAATCTTGTTGATCCCTGCAGTGCCTGCAGGAAACCTCCAATAGTTTATCCATTAATTGGTTTTACTCACTATTTGGGGTGCCTCAATCGTCGTGCGGGCTGGCAAGGTACTCGAGGATCGCCTGCTGCACGAGCCATTCTGCGACGTCCGCATCGTCTGGAAAGGTCCCTGGCGGCGGCTCGGGAAGAGGTAGGCCTGTTCCGTCAGCAGCTTGGTCCATGCAGCCGAACTCGCCACTGTTCGTCTCCTCCCCTAGCGGGACAGCGGCCCGAAAGTCCTCATCAATGAGCTTTTTGAGCCATTTTGGATAGCCAGGCAGCTGGTCTTCTAGGCTCTCCGGCGGGTGATAGCGACCCGAGGGTGAGGTCCAGCCGGGGCGGCCGCTGTCCGTCATATGTGGTGTCCAGCCCCGGAGTTTGACCCCTTGCCGCTGGGCACCCTGATCACTGCGTGCCTGGCCGCTGCGGGTCCTGTTGTCCTTAAAGTGTTTGAGCTGGTGGTGCATTTTGCACAAAATATCGAGGTTGCCCGCAACGCTCTTGCCGCCGCTCTCCCAAGGGACAAGGTGGTCCAGCTCTGACAGGGATGCCTTGTTGGTGCAGCCAGGGAATTGGCAGTACTCGTCACAACCCCGAAGCATGAGCCGCATCGCCTTGCCCACCCGGTAGGTATCCGGGCACAAATCCAGTGGCTGGTTGGTGATGGGATCGGTCAACACCCGGTAAAAGCTGGTGGAGCCAGCCAACAGCCGCTTCGCGACGTCGATGCTGATGGGCCCATACCCTTCCAGAACGGCCGGGGCATTTGTCAGCCCCAACAGGGACAACGCCGGAACGGTGACCAGCACCATGGCCTGCGGCATGGGCGGTTGCCCCAGCACATGCGGTGGCGGCCCGGCTGCACTTTCCGGCCCGGCTGCAAGCACTGCGCCGGCAACGGCGGGCACCGGCTTCAGTGTGGGCGGCGCGGCACTGGGGCACCAGTCCGGGTTATTGCGAATGTCCGGGTCCCTGAATCCGGGGTTTTGGTAGTCGGGATCATCAAAGACGGGCACCAGGTGTTCAGGTATTCGGTAGAGGCCGGTGCCCGGGTCTGGGAATGGAAACGGGTCCGGGTCTGGGAATGGCGTGCCGGCACTGAATACCGGGAACCTCGGGGCCGTGCCTTCGACAACGGGATCAAGGAGGTCGTAGTTGGCGTCTGCCGTGGCCGTTCCGCGGGTGGGTGGCAGCGGCGCGAACAGCTGATTGTCCGCAAGTGCCTGGTTCAACAACAGGGCTGCCGCAACGTCAGCACGGAGTTGAGTCAGGGTGCGGGATTCGTGCGGGCCCTGGACCCCCTGGGCTGTGAGGGTGCATTGGTCCCAGATCCCCTCCACCGTGGGCGCAGGGGCGTAAAGACTCAGCCACGACATTCCGTCGTGGGCGCGGCTGACGCGCAGGCTGCGCTTCTCAAACGCCTGACGGGTGCGGGTGCCGACGGACTCGGGGTGCAGCCGCTCTCGGAGCCTGCGGGCCTTGCCCTTGAAACTGTTCAAGGAACAATCCCGAGCCTTCTCCAGCAGCAGGCTCTCAAAGTCATCAATGGTGGCGGCCGGGATACCGCATTCGCGCAGCAGGGAAGTTTCATCGGCAACGACCACCCCACGCGACCACGCGAGCCCACCGCTTTCCAATTGCGCCATGGTTGCGGGCAACGAACGGACCACAACGGCCGAATGCTCAACCTGACAGGCGGCAGCCGTGGCCGTGACTCCCAGCACAGAGGCAAGGTCGGCAGTGTCACCGGCAACGGACATCCCGTTCTGCCACGTATCCAGTCCCAATATGCCCCGCTCCATGGCTGCGGCGCTGCCGAAGCGTTCCAACACGGCAGCAAGGGCGGCGGCGGTGCGGTTGCTCAGGGCTGTCAATGCGGCCGCAATCTCAACGCAGTCATTCATGATGTCCCGCACAACAAACAGCTGGCACTGTTGGCTCGGTTCAGCACTCAACGACGGAAGCTTGGGCAACTGGAGCAGCGCGGCCATGTCAGTGCTGAGAGGTTCAATGGAGGGAAGGGCAAGCCCGGCAACAAGGTCCGCCACACTTGCTGTGGTGGATGAATCATCCCGGCTCTCCGGGAAGTTCCGTGAACCGCCCATACCACCATTTTAGTCTCCCTGTACTAGTTGCACAATATATTCGTGAACAAATATTTGATTTGATTTCGCGCTCCCTAACAACGGGGCATGCCGGACGGGATCGACTCCATGTTCGTCGAGCGAACCGACAAGTAGCTGTAAGTGCCGTAGCCACCGGTGGTGATGTGGTACCACTGGTTGCCGCTCGTGGCACCGGTCCAGTACTTCCAGCAATTGACTTCAACCGGCGTATTGGCTGGCAGCCACTGAGAGTCACACGAGGGCGGGCTGCCGTCTGTGTAGTGGTCGCTTCCCGTAGTGGATTCCAGGCAGCTCCGAACAGGCGATGCCGAGACTGTCCAGCTCGTGGGCTTGGGCGGCGTCTGGGCACCGCTTCTGGGCGTCACCGTCTGCACTGGGCCAAACGTTCCCACGGAGTTGACGGTCCGGGCGTGGATGGTCACCGTCTTGCCGAATGCTCCTGTGTTGTAGGTTGCGCTGCCATTGCCGCCCTTGGCGGACCATGCGCCGCCATCCACCTGGACTTGGACACTGGCGGTGTCCGTTGCCCCGCCGGGGAAACTCCACGAGTAGGACACGTTTTGGCTGTCTTGCCCGCCGTTGCTCCCGCTAAGTCCGGCCGTCCCCGGGTTACCGTAGGGCACCACGCTGTTCGAAGGTGCCGAGGCATTGCCGGCCGTAGCGAAGGCGCTGGATCTGGCATAGATTGTCACCGTGGTTCCGGCACCATTGCTGGCCGGCACGGTCCCCCCTTGCACCACCGGAATATTGGACCCGCCCGGGGAGACATTGGCGAAGTAGCTCATCTCCCCGGATGTGGAACCGCCCAGGGCAGCACCGCTCAGGGGTGTGAAATTGACTCGCACACTTCCGCCGGCTGCGCCCGTGTTGGCCGGAGCAATGCTCGGTGCCGCAACCGTTCCGGGCCTGCTCACGGATCTCCGCCCTGCCGAGGGGTCGCTGGGATCCGAGGAGGAAACCTCGGTGGCAACCACCACACGGAAGGTGTAGTTGCCGGAGCCGTTGGGGAGGCTGACGGTGGCTGTTGCTGCTGTGGTGCTCACAGCATTCTGCGCGGCACCATCTAAATACGTGGTCAGCGTGTAGTTCTTCAACTCGCCACCGTTGAGGCTGGGTTCGTTCCAGTCCACCCGCACCTGGTTCTGGCTTCCCACAGTGTCAACCAGGGTTGTGGTGGGGGCGGCCGGGGTGAACGGCTTGCCCGCCGGTTTCACGGCCTTGGCTGCGTACTCACTCCAGTCGGAGGGCTTGGGCGCACTGTTCACAGCCTGCACCCGGAAGGTGTACTCGGTGCCGTTCACCAGCCCGGGCCAGGTGAGCTTGTTGCCCGTGGCAGGCCGCTGCGGGTTCTGGCCGGCGGGAACCGGGGAGATCTCAACGTTGAACGATTTCACGGCCGAGTATTCGCCCACGGGTGTCACCCAGCTGACGTCCAGCTGCGTATCTCCACGCACGACGGCGGGAGCGGCAGGTTTGTCCGGCTGCGTATCGGGTGTGGCGGATGCCGACGCCTTTGAGAAGGCAGACTCCCCCACGGCGTTCTTGGCGCTCACGGTGAAGGTGTACGGCTTGGCGTTGCTCAGGCCTGTGATCGAGCAGGTGTTGCTGGCACATTCCTGAGTGACGCCGTCGCTCCTTTTAACTGTGTAGCCGGTCAGGGGCGAGCCGTTGTCAACGGGCGTGTTCCACTTCAAGAGCACAGTCTTGCTCTTGACCTCCTGCACCAGCGGCACGGACGGCACGGCAGGCTTGCCCTTAACATTGAGGGTGGCCCGACCCACCACGCGCCGGGCGTTGTCACCCGTTTTGTCGGCCACCGTGTAGCTGACAACCACATTGCCGGTGAAGTCCTCAGGAGCCCGGACAGTGATGTTGTCCCCCGCCACGGCAACCTGGGTGCCCACAACTCCGGTGGTCATTTTCACGTCAACAATTTTCAATGCAGAGTCCGGGAACGGGTTCACGTCATTGGCCAGGACGGGAACCGTTTCCAGGCGCCCGGCATGGGCATCCGGGACGGAATCGTCATTGGCCACAGCCTTGGGCTGGGTGGAGGAGATGACCTTGACGCTCACGGCAGCCGTGACGGGCGGGTTATGTCCGTCAGTCACGGAAATGCCCACCGTCTGAGTGGAGCCCAGGGCCGCGTCCTTGCCCGCCTCAACCGTGAGAATGCCGGCGTCGAGCTTCATCTTCAGCCCGGCCGGCTTGTCTCCGGCCACGGCAAACGTCAGCGGATCCTTCTCCGGATCGCTGGCCAGCAGATTTAGATTGGCTGTGCCGGATTCCAGCTGGGCCACCTCCAGGGAACTGCCCTGGAGCTTCGGCGCCAAGTTCTTCGCCGGGGCGGGGGCCACCTCCGTCATGATGGTCAGCGTCGATTTCAGCCCCTGCGGGTCATCCGGTCCGGTGCCGTCGGTGACCTCAAAGGTGATGGATCCGGGACCGTAGAAGTCAAGGTTCGATGCATAGCGCAGCCCTGCGCCGTCCGGGGTGACCAGATTGGCACCACCGGCGCCAAGCATCTTGATCTTGTCCACCTGGGTGATCCGCGGCGTGCGGCCGGGGCGGACTTTGACGTAGTCGCGCAGATTGGCAACGGCCGTCTCCCCGGCCTTGACCTCAATGACGTCATTGCTGGCCAGCACAGGGTACTGGGCATCAAGGCCGGGCACCCAGACAATGGCTGTTGAGGCCAGCTTGTCCTGGTCGGTGACAGTGTACGGCACCATTTGGGGCACTGCCGTGAGGGCAATGCGCAGTGTGCCGTCGGCGTTCACCGAGGCGTTCGGGTTGGGCAGCGTGAGGCTCACGGTAAGATTCTCGGCCACCCCGTCCGGGTCCTCGTCGTTCTTGAGTACCGGGACGTTCACGGTGTTTTTACCCAGGGCCTCCTGCACCGTGACCTCGTCATCGCGGGCAATGGGGGCGCGCAGCGGCGCATCCGGGGTTACCGTCATGCGGATGTTGGCGGTGGCTGTGGCGCCGGCCGGATCACCCACCTTGTAGCCCATGGTGGCGATGCCCGTCGCCGCAGGGCTGCTCAGCAGCACGCGTCCCAGCTCAGTGACCGAGGGCTTCATCTCCCCCGGCCCGCTGAAACCGTCCTTGAGGACAAAGAGCTTGTCGCCGTCCGGGTCGCTGTCATTGAGGGCCACGTCCAGGGCCACCTGGCGGCCCGGGCGCAGGGTGATGAAATCATCGGCAGCCTTGGGCGGGCGGTTGCTGGAATCCTCCGGCGCAATGCCCACCTCAACGGTGCCGGTGGCCTGCGCGCCCTGACGGTCCTTGACCTTGTAACTAAAGGTGTCGGTGCCGGCCGCGTTGCCCGCCGCCGTGTAGAGAATGAAACCATTGCCCGCCACAGCCGTGCCCAACGACGGCGGGATGTCGATCCCAGCCAACCGCACCGAATCGCCGTCGGGGTCAATGCCGTCCAGCGGGATGTGAATCTTAGTCTGGCCGCCGGCGATGACCCGGCCCTCAACATTTTTCGGCGCCGGGGGCAGATTGCGTTCGGGGTCCTGGGCAATGATGTTGATGGTCACCGCGGCCGAGTCCACCTGGCCGGAATCATTGGTGACCTTGTAAATGGCAGTCACGGAACCGGGGGTGTCCGCTGCCAGGAAGCGCAGCGCGTTTTGGTCAACCCACAGCTTGCCAGCCCCCGCGTCCGGGCTTTCCACGATTTCCGGGTGCTTGAGGGTGTCGCCATTGGGGTCAAAGTCGTTGGCCAGCACGGGGATGCGGACCACATCGCCCACCCGGACATCCACCACGTCGGGGCGCGCCACGGGTGGCTGCAGGGTTGTTGCGGACGGGATGCGCACCACTGAAACAGCACCCACGGAGGTGCCCTGGCCGTTGGAGACCGAGTAGTGAATGGTGACGGGGAAGCCGGGATCGCGCACATCGGTCATTTTGACAACGTTGTGTTCCAGCACTGTCACCGAGACGCCAGCGTCTTCGGGCACGTCAACGCCGCGGACCACCAGCACGCCGCCGGCGGGGTCGGTGTCATTGCCCAGCACATCCACCAGCGTGGTTCCGCCCACAGGCAGCAGTGCCATGTCCTTGACGGCAATGGGTGCCAGCTCGGCCTGTGCCGGGACCACGTCGATGCGGATCAGCCCCGTGGCGCTTTGCGGGCCATTGGTCACCTGGTACGTCAAATAGCTGGCACCCAGGGTGTCGGAGCTGAAGGTGATGGTGCCGTTGTCCGCAATGGCGGAAACACTGCCCGTGGCGGGCTTGTCCACGCTGGCCAGGCGCAGTTCCCCGCCCAGCGGGTCCTGGTCGTTCTTCAGCGGTGCCACAATGGCTTTTTGGCCCGCCACGACGCGGACGTAGTCGGCGTTGGCCACGGGCGGCACTCCCCCGGCGGGCTTCACACTGATTTGGATCTTCTTTTCCACAATGGAGCGGGTATCGGAGACCTCAATGACCACTGTGCGCAAACCGTTGGAGGAGCCGTCGTCGGTGTAGCTCAATTCACCGTCCGGGGTGAACTTGACCTGCCCGGTTTCCTCCTGGGAGGTGGCGCCCACCAGGAAGATGCTGTCGCCGTCGGGGTCGATCATGTCAGCCAGCACGTTCTGGCTGATGGCTTGGCCCTGTGCCACCACCATGGTGGTGGGGCGCAGCGAAGCGGCCGGGGAGTTCTCGGCTTCCGGCACCACACGCACACTCACGGCGCCCTTGGCAGTACCGCCACGGCCGTCGTCGTTGGTGTAGCCAAAGGATTCAGTCCCAGCAGGGGCACCCTCGGGCACCACCAGCTGCAGGCCCGTGCCGCCGTAGACGGTTTGCAGGGTGCCGGCCTTGATGGAGGTGGCACTATCCCGCACCGTCAGCACGTCACCATCGGGATCGGAATCGTTGTACAGCACCGGCAACAGCGTGGTGCTGCCCGCCCTGACCCCAAACTGGTCTGGCTCGGCCAGCGGCGGCCGGTTGGGTTTCGTCCTGTCAGGGAGCGTGTTGACCACATTGGGGTCCGAGGAGTCCTTGTCAGCATTTTCGGCGTTCTTTTGGTCCACCGTGAGGTCATCCCAGTTGTTGACCAGCATCATGTTCTGGTTGACCAGCCACACGTCCCCGCCGGCCATGTCATTGAGCACCACAACGTCCCGGTTCTGCCGGAACACGAGATCCGAGGCCGCCGTAACCTTGGGCACGCTGATGGGCTTGGCGTCACCGCCGGGGCAGTGGAAAAGGTACTTGTTGGAGCCGTTCCAGGCGGCGTGGACGCAGCCACCCTGCTGCACCGGGGTCACCGGCCGGCCCAGGGCTCCTGCATCAACACTGCTTGCTGCGCCGCCCTTGAGTGGCTGGAGCACCAGGGCATTGCCGGTTTCCAGGGCCACAAAATCCGACTCCGCACTGCGTTGTTGCAGGCGGGCGCCCTTGGCATTTTCCAGCACAACGCGCTTGTTGCCGGGCAGGAACACTGTGCCGGTGTCAGGGTCAAACACCACTGGCTTCTCACCCACCATGCTCATCATCAGCTTGGCCGAATCCGGCACGCCGTCCATGGCGGTCTCGGCGGCGTCCACCACCTTGCCATCGGCAGAAATTCTGGCGTGGGTGAGTTGCGCCTTACCGGGGTCCAGCACAAAGACGTCGCTCACGCCGTCGCGGGTGGAGAGGGCGACGGCGGCCTTGGCGTTGGTGATTTTCGTCAGGATGGGCTTGCTGGTCTTCTCATCAAACGAGGCCGCCGCTGCGGTGGGCACGGCCCACACCTTGCCGGCCGCCGCGTCGGTGATGACTGTGATGGCACTGCCCAGCGACACTGCTTTGCCGCCGCCCAGGGCGGTGTCCTGGGTCAGGGTCATGGCAGGTACGTCCACCTGGTTCAACAGAGTGCCGGAGTCGTTGTCCATGAACACTGTCCCGGCATCCTGGAGCACGTTGAAGCCCTGGGAGGTGGCCGTGAAGCCGCCATCCAAAACCTCGGAGGGGACGTTGAGGTGGCCCGCCATGTTGATGCTGCGGTTTGTCACCCACACGCCGCCGTCGTTGAGGTCAACGTCGGCGGTGCTGAAGCCGGGGTAAATCAACGCCCCGGTCACCACGGCTGCCGTAACGGCGGCCGCGGCGGAGACGGAGAAGAACCTCTTGCGGGCAAAGATTTTTGAAGCCATGACAAACCCTTAGCTCGGCCGATTTGTTGGAGTCAGCCGGATGAAACCTGATGAAACGGTGGTGCGGAAGGCGGAACGGACGTGGTACGGAAGGACTAGTGCGCCATTGTCAGTGTTGCCGACGGCGGCACACGCAGCAATGGGGAGTTGTGCCCGCCAAGGCCCAACTCCCCATTGCCCGCGGTTACTGCTAGCAGCGGAGGCCGCCGCCATTGCGGTCGCGCACGTCCACTGTGTCATTGCGGACCCAGCGGCCCGGGTGCGGGCCATTGGACATGACGTACCAGCCGCTGCGGCAGCCGGTGACCTGTACCCAGCCGTCGGCCGTATCCAGCCATTTGCCGCCAAGGTTAACGTCACCGCCGGGCGACCTGACACCGTCGCAATAGGAGTCGCCATTGATTTTTTCGTAGTTGCTGTTCTCACCCTGCCCCTGGGTGCAGGAGTGCCACGTGCCTCCCTTTACCTGAACTTCGGTGACGGGCGGATCCGGCGGCGGCGGGGCCGAGCCGGCCTTGGCTTGCACGGCTCCGGAGCCGGCGCCACAGCCACCGGCGTTGCAGGCCCGCACATTGAGTGTGGCAGTGTCGTTGTAGTTGGCCGTCCCGGTTTCGTAGCTCGTGGCCATGCCACGGTTCTCCCAGCCGGTGCCATTGAGCCTGCTCTCAAAGCGGGTGATGGTGCTGCCATTGTTGTTGGGCACATTCCAGCTCCAGCGCACAGTCTTGTCACCCTGGCCGGCCGTCTTGCCGTCGACGCCCACCTGATTTGGCACACCGTAGGGAGCCATTGTTGGCGATGGACCCGAGGACGGGCCCCTGTCATTGGTGTTGGAGATGGGCCGCACAAACACGTTGGCATAGACGGCTTGCCCGTTGGGAGCGGCGAGCGTAACACCGGAGGGTACCCCGCAGCTCAGACCAGCCGTGGACAGGGTGATGCAGTATTCAACTTCAGTGCTGGCGTAGCCATTGAGCTGTGACTCGGCAACAGCCTGGTACGTGACCCGCACCTGACCGCCAGCACCATTGGTGCCCTCAAGCGTCATGCCGGGCGCTTGCGGAACTGCAGAAATTTTCCCTACGGCCCGTTGCGGCGCGGACGCTCCACCAAACGCGGTGGTGCCTGCCTTGTTGGTGGCACGGACACGGTACTGGTACCCCTGGGTGGAGGTGCCCACCGAGAACGTGGCACTGGTGCCCGTCACGGTTTGTGTGACGGCCCCTTGTCCGCCGCCTGAGCGTTCAACATCATATTTACTGACGGGGTCGCCGTTTTCAAAGGACGCTTCCCAGCTGACGCTGACCTGGCTGTTGGAACCCACGGCGGGCTGCGTTTGAACAGTTGGTGTGGCGGGAACGCCCGGCAGTCCTGCCGGGATCACTGAGGCCGAGTACGCTCCCCACTCGGAGGGTTTCGGCGCGTTGTTCACGGCTTGGACCCTGAATTGGTACTCCGTGCCATTCTCCAGTCCCGACCAGGTCAAGGTGTTACCCGTGACACCGGTCTTCTGGCCGTTCTGGCCTGCGGGCACCGGCGAGATTTCCACATTGTATTTAGTGACGGCAGAGAATTTGCCCACGGGGGTAACCCAGCTGACATCCACCTGCTTGTCACCAAAAACGGTGGACGGAGCAGCGGGGGCATCGGGCATGCGGTCAGGTGTTGCCGTGACCGAGGCCGGCGAAGCCGCCGAGGTGCCCACATCATTGCTGGCCGTCACAGTGAACTTGTACTGTGTGGTGTTGTTCAGGCCAGTGATGGTGCAGGTGTTGGTTTCGCAGTCCTGCGTCCCCCCTGCCCAGGCCACCGTGTACTTGCTGATGGGCGCGCCATTGTCCGCGGGCGGATCCCACGTCAGCAGCACGGCTTCATCCTTTTCCTCAACGATTTGTGGCTTGCTGGGAGCATCGGGTTTGCCCTTGACGGTGATGCGGATGCGTCCGTTGACGTACCTGTCCTGGTTCTTGGTCTTATCCGCAACGGTGTAGCGCACCACCACAGTTCCCTTGTAGTCCGGATCGGTGTTGACGGTGACGGCGTCGTCAACGTGGGTGACAATAATTCCTGCACTCCCCGTCTCCACGGAGGTGTCCACCACTTTCAGTGCCGTGTCCGGGAACGGGTTCACGTCATTGCCCAGGACCTTGACAACCTCGGCACGGCCGGCGTGGGCGTCCGTCACGATGTCCTCATTGGCCACCGCCAAGGGTTCGGAGGAGGACGTCGCCGTCAGGACCACCTCGGCCGTGACGGGCTCGTTGCTGCCGTCGGTGACCTGCACCCTAACGGTGCCTGTGGCCCCCACCGGGGTGCCGTCATTGGCGGAAACCGTTAATTCAGTGCCCTTGAAGTCCACGGTGAAACCGGCTGGCGCACCACCGGCCATGGAGTACTTGAATTTGTCCTTGTCTCCCGGATCAATATCAAAGGCCAGGGGCCCAACATCCAAGGTGGCCTTCTCCTGCTGCGGCACCTCCAGGCTGGACCCGGTGAAGGTGGGCGGAGTGTTCTTCTTCTCCGGGTCCTTCTTATCCTTCTGACTGGCCGGGGCCGGATCAACCAGGGTCATGACTGTCAGGGTCGATTTCAGGCCCGCTGGATCGTCGGGTCCGGCGCCGTCGGTCACCTCAAAGGTGATGGAGCCCGGGCCATAGAACTTAATGTCGGAGGCGTACGTGATGCCCTCGCCGTCGCCCATGATGACGTTCTCATTGGAGGCGCCCAGCAGGGAGATTTTGGCGGCCTCGGTGAGGCGCGCCGTGCGGCCTTCACGAACCTGCACGTAGTCGGTCAGCTTCAGGGTGGCGGTTTGGCCGGCAACAACGCGGATCACGTCAGTCTTTTTCAGCACGGGGTACTGCTTGTCCAGCCCCGGCACCCAAATCACGGCCGTTGCTTTCAGCCCGTCCTGGTCGGTGACGGTGTAGGGGACCATCTGCTCCCCGGCTTCCAGAACCACGCGCACGGCACCGGTGGAGGTGACGGACGCGCTGGTATTCGCCTTGCCGGGAGCTTGCTCAACGGCCACCGCCAGTGTCTGCGTCACGCCGTCGGGATCGGCATCGTTGTCCAGCACGGGCACGTCTACGGTGTTCTTGCCCAGCATTTGTTTGACGGTCACCCTGTCATCACGCGCAATGGGAGCCTTCAACGGGGCGTCAGGTGTGACTGTCATGCGGATGTTGCCGGTGGCCCTGGCCCCAAACTTGTCCGCCACGGTGTACATCATGGTGGCAATGCCCGGTTCCAGCGGCGCTGTCAGCACCACCTTGCCCTTGGGCGTGATGGAGGGTGCCATGGCCTCGGGGCCCTTAAACCCGTCCTTCACCAGGCCCAGCTGGCCGCCGTCGGGATCTGAATCATTGAGCACCACATCCAGCGCCACTTTGCGGCCCGGACGCATGGTGATGAAGTCATCCTCGGTGACCGGCGGGTGGTTCATGGTGAGAGGTGGGGCCACGCCCACATCAACGCGGGCCATGGCCTCGGCGCCCAGCCTGTCCCGCACCCGGTAGGTGAAGGTGTCGGTGCCGGCCGAGCTTCCGCCCGCCGTGTAGTAGATGTAGCCGTTGCCGGTCTCGGCGGTGCCCAGCTTGGGCGCCTTGTCGATGCCCACCAGTTCCACGGAATCACCCTCGGGATCAATGCCGTTCAGCGGGACAGGAATCTTGACCTGATCCCCCGCAATGACGCGTCCGGTGATGTTCTTCGGGGCCGGTGGCAGGTTGTGCTCGGGATCGGCGGCCACAACGGTGATATTCACCGTGGCCGAGTCAAATTGCCCAGAGCTGTTGGCCACCTTGTAAACGCCCGTAACCTTCTTGGGTGTCTGACCCGCAATGTAGCGGAGCTGGTTTTGGTCGGCGAACAACGTGCCCGCGGCCGGATCCCCCGCCTCGGTCACAACGGGCGCCTTGAGCACCTCACCGTTGGGGTCGGTGTCATTGGCCAGCACGGGAATGCTGACAATGTCCCCCACCCGAACCACGGCGGTATCATCCTCGGCACGCGGCGGCAGCAGCTTGTCCGACGCCGGGATCCTGATCACCGCGATCTCCCCCACGGCACTGCCCGCGCCGTTGGAAATGGTGTATTTGATGCTCATGGCGGAGTTGAGGCCGCGCACGTCCGTCAGCTTGATGACGTTTCGTTCAATGATGGTGGCCGCCACGGGTGCCCCGCCGGGGACATCTACCGCTTGAATCACCAGTACGCCTCCTGCCGGATCCATGTCATTGCCCAGCACGTCCACCAGCACCGAGCCGCCGGCGGGCAGCATGGCCAGATCCTTCACGGCCACGGGCAGCCCTTGTTGGTCTGCCGGAACCACGTCGACGCGGATCAGGCCGGTGGCGCTCATGGGGCCGTTGGTCACCTGGTAGTCCAGGTACACAGGCCCGGGCGCACTGGCCGTGAAGGTCACGGTGCCGTTGTCGGCAATCTTGGAAACGGTGGCATTGGCTGGCTTGGACACACTGGCCAGGCGCAAGGTGCCACCGGAGGGGTCCTGATCGTTTTTGAGCGGCGAGAGCGCAATGGGCTGGCCCACCACGGCGCGGAAGAAGTCGGCGTTGGCCACGGGAGGCACCGTGCCGGTCGCCTTGACGTTGACCTTGACCTTTTTCTCGCTGCTGTCCATGCCGTCGGAAACGGTGATGGTCATGGACTTCAGGCCGTCTTTTTCGCCGTCGTCGGTGTACTTCAGTTCCCCGTCGGGGCCGGTCTTGATGACGGCGCTCTTGTCGTCGGAGACAGCGCCGGTGAGGAAAATGTCATCCCCGTCGGGGTCAATCCAGTCGGTGAGAACGTTTTGGCTCATGGTCTGGCCCAGCTCCACCACCATGGTGGAATCACGCAAAACCTTGGGCGGGGTGTTTTCGCCAGCCGGCACTACGCGCACGTTGACGCTGGCCCGGGAAGTACCGCCGCGGCCGTCGTTGGCGATGTAGCCAAACTGGCCGGACCCCTTGGACTCGGCCGGAACGTTAATCTGCAGCCCGGTCCCGCCGTAGATGGATTGCACGGCGCCCAGAGGAGGGTCGACGGCGGGCGCCTCCACCGTGAGCACGTCACCGTCGGGATCTGAGTCGTTGAACAGCACCGGCAGGATGCTGGTTTTGCCTGCGCGCACACCAAATTCATCCGGCAGCGCCTCGGGTGGGCGGTTCGGCTTGGTCCTGTCCGGCAGGGTGCTGACCACGTTGGGGTCGGCCGAATCCTTGTCCGCGTTGTCCGCGTTCTTCAGATCAGTTTTGAGGTCATCCCAGTTGTTGACCAGGAGCATGTTTTGGTTGACCAGCCAAACGTTTCCGGTGTTGACATCGTTCAGGACAACCACGTCACGGTTCTTGCGGAAGACAAAAAGGGACGCGCCACCGGCCTTGGGAATGTCAATGAGTTCGCCCGCTCCCCCACAGGACAGCGCGTACTTGTTGGCGCCGGACCAGGCTGCGTGGACGCAACCGTCCTGCACCACCGGTGCCACGGCTTTTCCGGTGCTGCCCAGTTGCAGGACTTGCGCGGCCGAGCCGTCCAGCGGCTGGGTGAACAAGGCGGTGGAGGTTTCCAGCGCCACAAAGTTGCCCTGGTCCGCGGGCTGGGCCAGGCGCGCCCCGGCAGAGTCCGGGATGTTCACCGTTTTGCCGCCGGGCAGGAACAACTTTCCGGATTCTGGCGAGAACGCAACGGCCTTGCCGCCGGCCACGGTGACTTGAAGGTCCTTGGCCCCAGCCAGGCCCTCAACCTTCGCCCGCTCCTGGGAGGCAACCTTGCCGGCGTCGTCCATCACAGTGGAAATCAACTCACCCGACTCGCCGTCCACCGTGTAAACGGTGTCATCGGGGGCCGTCACGGATACGGGGTTGCGCAGGCCCGTGAGGATGGGGACGGTGCTCTTGTCATTGAAACTGGGGGCGTTCTGGTTGGCCACGGCCCACACTTTGCCGGCGCCGGGGTCGGTCAGGGCAACCATGCCTGTGCCCTGGGAGACTGCCATGCCGCCGCCAAGACTTGTCTCCGAGGCAAGGGCCATCATGGGGATGTTGACCGGATTCAGGAGGTTGCCGCCGTCGGCGCTCATGAAGACGTTGTCGGCGTTCTGGACCACATCAAAGTTGGTGGTGGTGGCTGTGAAGCCGCCGTCGAGGACCTTGGACTGGTCGTTGAGGTGGCCCACCAGGCCGTCAACACGGTTGGTGACCCAGACGCTGCCGTCATTGAGGTCAACATCTGCCGTGGTGAAGCCGGGGTACACCACTGCCCCCGTCACCACTGCTGCCGAAAGCACAATCGCAGCCGATGCCGTGAAGAACTGCTTCTTGTTGCCTGACCTGGTGAAAAGATCGCTCAATGCCATGAATAGCCTTTATTCATCCGATTCCTAAGGCAGAATGCGGGTCCAAACTGACTCTGGGCCTACGCAAAGGGAGGCACCCTTAGAATCCTATCGGATTGATCCAAATGATGGGCTAATCACATTCGGCGGCCTGGAGCTCCTTGGGTGGCGGCCCCGGCGGACACTGCAGGGCACAGCGACAGCCCCGCTGCGCAAGGTCCGCGGCGGGGTACAGGTGTGGCGGGAACGCGCCTGCTACTGTCCGCTCAGCTCAGCCGGCGAGCCCTGGTGCAGGCACAGGATATTGCCATCCGGGTCCTTGAACCAGGCCGCCTTTTCCGCGCCGAGAACGCAGACGTGGTCAGTGGTTTTGAGCCCGGGTAGGTCGTAGTCCTCAAAGACCACGCCGCGGGTGCCCAAATCGCCAATCGAGGCCTCGATGTCCGCCACCTCGAAGCTCATGGCGGTGTGCACGGAGGGGCTCGCGTCGGGGTCTTCCATGAGGGCAAGGCTGGCGGAGCCCTCCAGCCCAAAAATCAGGTTTCCGTCGGCCGATTGCCCACGGAATTCCAGGCCGAGTGACTCGGCATAATAGTCTCGGGAACGGGCCGCATTGGCCACCGGCAGAACGGTTGTTGCGGGACTGGATGCAAGGGACATTGTCATCATCGCCTTAGGGGATCAATGGCACCCATTCTACGCCGGGCCTGGCAGATCCGCAGCGTTTTTCGCGGTACTCAGCAAGCTAAAACGAGCCCGCAACATTGGCCCCACCCGGGGACCGCTGCGCTAGTGTGTCAACATGCGACGGCTTCGAGATGAGATGGGACGTCACCTTGGTGACCTACCCTCTCCGGGGCTACCCCGGGGCACGAAGACTTACCTCCAGCATGCGCCTTGGGCGCTCCGCTACGCTCCGCGAAGAGCAGCGCCCAAACAGACAGATTGGTCATCTTTGAAGCCGTCGCCGCATTGACCCCCTCACTCTCCTCCGCCGTGCTGGCCCGCAGTCCCCGGCCCACGCCCCAGACTGTAGCCACAGCCCTGTCACACGCATTCCTTGCGGCCGAGGACTGGTCCAAGCCAGCCCTTGTCAATGCGGGCGCCAACGTTTTGGGGGCTCGACGGCGTTGGCTGGGTCCGCTGGCCGGCCACATCGTGGGCCTCTACCACCGGCGCCCGGCAGACGCCCCCCGTGAGCTGGCCGCCGTCGTTCTGGGCAACGAGGCCTTCAGAACGGCGGTGATGAAGGCCGCCAAGGCGCGCAAGCCGATCACCCTGGCGCACTACGTGGTGCAGCCCGCCGAGGCCCGCGAGGCCAAGGTCCGCCACCTCCACACATTGGCCGAACTGACAGGGCTGCTGGGCTTGGGTATGGGTGAGTTGGAGTGGTTTGCCGATCCCCGGCAGTGGAACCGCACAGCCACGAGCAGGCGGCTGCAGCATTACAGGTATCAGTGGCGCAGCCGTCCCGGAAAGGTGCCCAGGCTTCTGGAAATTCCGCATCCGCGGCTGCGGGCGCTCCAACGCACGGTGCTGCGTGAGCTGCTGGCACCCATCCCGCTGCACAATGCAGCACACGGATTTGTGCCCGGGCGCGGCGCCGTGAGCGGGGCAAGGCTGCACACCGGCTCCGAGGTGGTGGTGAGCCTGGATCTGGCAGCCTTCTTTGCCCATGTCACCCCGGGCAAGGTGTTTGGCGTGCTGCGCCAGGCCGGATTCACCGAGGCGGTGGCGCACCGGGTGACGGGGCTGTGCACGCATGCCGTCCCGGTTGGCGTCATCGCCGAGATGCCGCCGGGCGGGGACCCCGCGGACCGTTTTGCGCTGCGCAAGGCCCTGGCCGTGCCGCACCTGCCCCAAGGCTCGCCCACCTCGCCCATGCTGGCCAACCTTGCGCTGCGCCGGCTGGATTCCAGGCTGCAGGGCTGGGCTGAAGCGTTCGACGCCGGCTACACCCGTTACGCCGACGACCTCGCCTTCAGCGGGGGTTCTGAACTGTCCCGGCGTGCCGATGCGTTTGTGCGTGGGGCTGCCCGGATCGTTGCCGATGAGGGCCATTCGCTGAATCGATTGAAAACCCGGGTCCAGCGGGCTGGGGTGCGCCAGAGCGTGACGGGCGTGGTGGTCAACCGGCACACCAACGTCTCCCGGCGTGAGTTCGATGCGTTGAAGGCCGTGCTGCACAACTGCGTTGTGCATGGCCCCTCCAGTCAGAATCGCGACGGCCATACCGATTTCCGGGCGCACCTCATGGGGCGCGTGGGCTGGGTTTCAAGCGTTAATCCGGGCCGCGGGGCCACGCTGCGGGCCCTGTTTGAGCGGATAGTTTGGTAGTCCGGCAGCTCGGGCTGGTTTGATTCATGCACCGTACTGGTAAGTTGCATATTTTATCCACATACCAGAACATACATTTCAAGAATGTCAGTGCCTTGTCCTAAAATTAATGTATGGAAGCAACGGCAAGGACGCCGGGAAATCCCGGATCCACAAGGGCGCGGCAAGCGGTGGGGCAGCACATCCACCAGCTTCTCCGGCTTGCCGCAGCGCTGGTCCCGGCCGCTAGTCCTTCAGTCGATTCCGAAGTGCCAACCATTGCGGCGCCGTTGGGGGTGGATTTGACGGGCCTCACGGATTCCCAGGTCATCAGCTGGGGCCAGTCCTTGGAGCATCTGGACCACATCCTCTCCGCCCTGCAGGTGCAGGCAGCAGGAGAGCTCGCCGCGCGCACCCGGGCGTCGCGGTTCAGCGACGCCGGATTCACCAAGCCCGTGGCCCTGCTGACCACCTTCCTAGCGCTGGGAGCTGCCGAGGCTTCCCGCCGGTTGCGCCTGGCCGATCACTTTCTCCCCGTCACGGACCTGATCACTACCGTGACCACCCCGCCCGCCCAACCCATCCTGGGATCGGCGTTCTTCAGCGGGGAACTCTCCCAGGAGCAGGCCCTGGTGGTTTCCGGCTTCGCGGACGACGCCCGCCATCTCGCGGATGCCGGACGTATTACGGAGCAAAGCGCCCAAGACCTTGAAACCACCCTGACCAGTTATGCCAAAGATGAGCCACCGGATTTCCTGCGCCGCATCGGCACCCGGGCCGTCAACCTCTTGGATCCGGACGGGCAGCAGCCCAGCGACGGCGAGCTGCTGGCCAAGCAGGGCATTTTCTTTAGGAACCCCCGCCGCGGCCTGGTCCATGTGGACGGCCACCTGACCGTCGCCCAATACGAAACGCTCATGTCCGCCATAGGATGGGCCACCAATCCCAACGGCCACCTGGATATTGACAGCCTTGAACCTCTGAGCGGCCAAGCATACGCGGAGGGCAGCGAGAGCGCTTCGGTCGGCGGAAGTGGCGCGGTCAGTGGGAGTGGCACAGGCAGTGGGAGTGGCACAGGCAGTGGGAGTGATCCGTTCGACGGGAGTGCCAGCGGTGGCGGGGTTCGGCAACTGCCAGGCCAAATGGAGCTGCAGGACTTCATTTCCACCATGTCCGCGGCGTTCGGCAGCGGACAGGCATCTCCTTCCGCTGTCTGGCCGCCATCCCAGGGACCCATCCCCCAATGGGCGGCGGACCCCGGTGCAGATGAGTTCGGAGCAGATGAGCCCGGAGCAGGCCGTCCGGGAGCAGGCGGTACCTGCAAGAGCGCCGCAAGTACGGCTGTTCCCGCGCCGGAGCCATGGCCGCACCTGGTCAACGGGATCCTTGTGCCCCAGCCCGGATATGAGCAGGACCTCCCCGGCCTTGACCCGATCGACCCCAACAGCACCGACCCGGCCGTGGCGGACAGGCGCAGCCACGGGCAGAAACTGCTCGACGGGCTGATCGACTGCGTCAAACTTGCCGCCAGGACCGGGAAGCTGCCGCTCAACGGCGGGCTGAAATCACAACTGTTCATCAGCACCACGGAGGCCGAGCTTCAGCGACGCACTGCAACCGGCAGCGGAGGCGGCATAGCGTTCCTGCCCTACAGCGGCCCCCAACCCTTGGAACTCTTCACGGTGGAGCTTTGCGACGCAGACGTGACCACCATGATTCTGGGCAACGGCCAGGAGATTCTCAATGTGGGGCGCACCCAACGCCTCTTCACCACGGCGCAACGCAAGATCCTCGTGGCCCGCGATCTGGGCTGCGCCTACCCGGACTGCACAGCCCCGGCCAGTTGGTGCGACGCCCACCACATCATTTCGTGGCAGGACGGCGGCGAGACCAGCGTCAGCAATGGTGTGCTGCTCTGCAGTCTGCATCACCATTTAGTTCACCGCGGCCACTGGACCATTGAGGTTCGCGAGGGTGTGCCGTGGTTCATCCCCGGCTTTTGGCTTGATCCCACTCGGCGGGCCCGACGCAACAACTACCACCACGGGCTGGCGAGGAATGGGCCGCCGGAGCCGCCGCGACCACCAGAGCCACCGGAAGCTGCCTAGTCTACAACCAGGCCCTTGCCCTTGCCGCGCTGGAGCAGCACGGGGGCAATCTCACCAAAACCGCGCACGTTCTCCACGGGCAGCTGGGTCAGGATGAACCTGTCGTCGTTGGTCAGCGCCGAGGCGGTCACGGAGTCAACCAGCACCGTGCCCGGTTCGGCCAATGAGGTCAGGCGGGCAGCCAGGTTCACGGTGGGGCCATAAATATCGCCCAGGCGGGACAGCACGCGGCCCCACACCATGGCCACGCGGGCTTCGGGCAGGAAGTCATCGGCTGCCATGGCCTCGGCCAGGGCCAGGGAAATTTGGGCACCGGCAACAGGCGTTTCGCAGTTGAACAGGACTTCGTCACCAATGGTCTTCACCAGCCGGCCACCACCCACGCTGATGATCTCGGCGCAAATGTTCTCAAAACGCTGCACCAGCTTGGCCAGGGTTTTCTCATTCATGCGCCGGGACAGGGAGGTGTAGCTGACCAGGTCGGCAAAACCAACGGCTCGGGCCAGGGGCAGCGGCGCGTCATCTTCATCGCCGTCGCGCCCCAGTTCGCTGGCAGCCAGGCCCGACTCGGCACGCACTGCCAGGCGCTGGATGCCTGCATTGAGCTGGCGCCGGTAGGAATAGACCAGGAGTTCTTCCAGCGGGGCAATCAGGCTTGGCAGTTCGGACACCACTGCGCGGCGGGCCTCGGCATCGCTGACGCCATGCTCCACCACCAAGTCCTCAACCAGGGCCTCGATCTGCCACACAGCCATCCTGTCCGTCATTTGCCCGATGGAGCGGGTGACGGAGATGGCGGTCTCCTCGGTCAACAAGCCCTCACGGACCATATTGACAACAATTTGCAGCGCTTCCTGGTCGCGCTCGGTGAAGGCCACGTCTTCATCACCAATGTTGGGGAAGCCCATGGCGCGCCAAATTTTGCGAGCAGAGAGCAGTGATACGCCAACTCCGGCAGCAACGTCACGGCGTTTGAGCGTCCGCTCACCGCCCAACAGCTGGGTTTCCAGGGCTTTGGTTTGGTTGCGTGAGGCAGGAGGCAACAGCGGCTCGGGCCGGTCAGTGGTCTCTTCCAAGCTGGCGCAGCTCCTTTTCTCTTGTAAGTTTCGTCAATAGCCTAGTCCCCTTGTTGGGGTGTTTGCTGAATGGAGGCCGTTAACACTGCCGTCCAGGCCTGCTGTGTCTCACTGTTGAACTCCTTCACGACAGGCACTTCCTTTATGGTCCGCATCTTGCCGCGGTACATGTGCAGCTGCAGGTCCCCCGAGCCCACTAGCCTTTGCCGCCAGTTTTGCACGGGGCGCACTTCCTCAATCCCAGCCAGCACGTGGAACTGGGCGTTGCGCCGCCGCGGCCCTCGACGCACCACCAGCCGCTGGTTGGTAAGGACAATGTGGGTCGAAGCCCACCGCAGCACACGCCGCACCGGATAGGCCAGCAGCACCAGCCCCACAACAGTCAACAGCACAACAATTGCGGGTTCCCGCAGCGGCCAGGACTGCGGTGCCCACTGAGCGAAGGGCTCGGGCTGCAACTTCGCCAACGCGGCTGAGGCACCAAGAATGAGCAACAATCCCACCGTGATGGGCCAAAGGAGAACACGGGAGTGGGGCCTAGAGTCAATAAGTACGTACTCCCCCTCCTGTAACCAGCTGCTACGCATAGTTCAGCGTGCCATCGGTTTCTGTGCGGCGTAGATGAATGACATCGCCGGCGCTGACAGGGTGAAGCGTTCCTGCGGCGTCGCGAATCAACAAGCTGCCGTCCACGTCCAGCCCCACGGCGGTTCCGAACAGCATGGCACCGCCGGGCAATTCCGCCCGGACGTCCTGGCCCAGGGTACTCATGTGCTGCGCCGCCAGTTCCAACAAGCTGCGTCCGTCCCCCCTGCTGCCGGACAGGGGTGCGTTCGCGTCGCCAGCTACTGCAACAAATTCGCAGTACAGCGTGGCAAAGGTATTCAGGTACGCAGGCAGCAGCACATTCCTGTCCAGCGATTCCGGGGCCGCGCCTTCCACCAGCAGCGACGTGGCACGGTCAGTGGGGAGCTGATGGGCGCCGGCACTGACATTCACGCCGACACCAACAACCACGCCGGGCCCACCCGTGGTGGACGGCACCAGCTGGGCAAGAATGCCAGCAAGCTTGCGTCCATTCACCACAACATCATTGGGCCATTTCAGGGATGCCGTCACGGCGGTGTGCTCGCGCAGCGCTTCACACAGGGCCACGCCAGCCAGGACGGAAAGCCAAGCGTAGCCCGTCGGAGCGAAGCTGGCAGGAGTGAAGGCAGCGGTAGCGGGTGCTCCGGAAACGGGCGCGGAAGCGGACGTGCCAGAAGCAGGTGCGCCGGAAGCGGACGTGCCAGCTGCACCGGATCCTGCCCGCCCCGCAGCTGCTGGCGCCCGGTCTCCCGGTCGCAGGAAGACGCTTGAGATCATGGCAGCCCCGGCCGGTACCACCCATGCCCGGCCCAAACGGCCCTTGCCTGCTTCCTGGGCGTCGGCTATCAAAACACTCAAATCCGGCCACAGCTGATGCGGGTCGGCAGCATGGCCAGCCAGGTCGGTGTTGGTGGAGCCTGTGGTGCCCACAATCTCCACCCGGCTAAAGGATCCATGAGGGCGCAGCAAGGCAGCCTTCAGTGCAGGCTGGTCAAGTGCTGGTGGGGCGCCGGTCATGCCCACAATCTTATCCGGGGCCTCTGACATTCTCCGCGCAGCCACCACGGAGCCCGGCCCAACGGCGGCACCGCAGCGCCGGGGCGCCCACCCACAGGTCCACAATGCCTCCACCTCACGCCCGGACCCCCGGACCCCACGCCTTCACCCCACGCCCGCACCTCAAGGCCGCGCACGCCACGTGGTGGCGGAACCTGCGACTGTAAAGTGTCGACTTTGTAGGGTTCCTACACACGCACGGCCGGAATACGTTACTAGAATGAACTTAGAGTTTGCCCTTTTGTGCGGTTCCTACTGCGAGGGCTGCCAGCTTCCACCTACTGAGCCGGAGTACCAATGAGCCACGACCTTTCAACGACAGCAGGCAAAATTGCCGATTTCCGCGACCGGATGGCCCAATCGGAAAAGCCCTCAGGGGAAGCTGCCATTGAGAAGCAGCACGCCAAGGGCCGCAACACCGCCCGGGAACGCATTGACCTGCTCCTTGACCCGGACTCCTTCGTGGAGTTTGATGCCCTGGCGGTGCACCGCTCCACAGCGTTCGGCATGGAGAAGAAGAAGCCCCTGGGCGACGGCGTGGTCTCCGGCTACGGCACAGTGGACGGGCGCCTCATCGCCATCTACAGCCAAGACTTCAGCGTCTACGGCGGCTCCCTGAGCCAAGTCAACGGCGAGAAGATCGTCAAGGTCCAGGAATTTGCACTGCGCAACGGCTGCCCTGTGGTGGGCATCAACGACGGCGGCGGCGCCCGCATCCAGGAAGGCGTGGCGTCGCTGGCCATGTTTGCGGATATCTTCCGCAACAACGTGCACGCCTCGGGCGTTGTCCCGCAGATCTCGCTCATCATGGGCCCGTGCGCCGGCGGTGCGGCCTACTCCCCCGCCCTGACCGACTACGTTGTCATGGTGGACAAGACCTCCCACATGTTCATCACCGGCCCCGACGTCATCAAAACCGTCACGGGCGAGGATGTTGACATGGAAACCCTCGGTGGCGCGCGCCAGCACAACAGCACCACCGGCACCTCCACCTACCTGGCCACCGATGAGGCCGACGCCATTGAGTTTGTCCGCGAACTCCTTGACTTCCTGCCCTCCAACAACCTGGCCGAGGCTCCCGTCACCGAGCATGAGCAGGAGTTGGAGCTCGACGCCGGCGACCTCGCCCTGGATGCGCTGATCCCGGATTCGGCCAACCACCCGTACAACATGCGTTCAGTGATTGAGCAGATCGTGGACGACGCCCATTTCCTGGAAATGCAGGCCCTGTACGCACCCAACGTCATGATTGGCTACGGCCGCATTGAAGGCCACACCGTTGGCATCGTGGCCAACCAGCCCATGCAGTTCGCCGGCACCTTGGACATCAACGCCTCGGAAAAGGCAGCCCGTTTTGTCCGCAATTGCGACGCCTTCAACATCCCCATCATCACCCTGGTGGACGTTCCGGGCTTCCTGCCCGGCAAGGACCAGGAATTCCAGGGCATCATCCGCCGCGGCGCCAAACTGCTCTACGCCTACGCCGAAGCCACAGTGCCCAAGCTGACTGTCATCACCCGCAAGGCCTACGGCGGAGCGTACATTGTGATGGGCTCCAAGAAGCTCGGCGCCGACCTCAACTTGGCCTGGCCCACAGCCCAGATCGGTGTCATGGGCGCCCAGGGCGCCGTCAACATTCTTTACCGCCGCGATCTTGCAGCGGTTGAGGCAGAGGGTGGCGACGTTGAAGCTCGCCGCGCCGAGATTGTGCGCAACTACGAGGACGAGCTGCTGAACCCGTACCAGGCCGCCGAGCTTGGCTACGTGGACGCCGTCATTGCCCCGTCCGACACCCGCATCCAGCTCATCAAGGGCCTGCGCGCCCTGCGCGACAAGAGAGCCAGCTTGCCCGCCAAGAAGCACGGGAACATCCCGCTGTGACCACTGACCAGCCGGCTGCCGCCGAGACCGCGCCCGAGCCGTTGCTTACCGTCACCAAGGGCGATCCCACGGCCGAGGAGCTTGCGGCGGTCACCGCCGTCGTCCTTGCCCTGCAAGGCGGCGACGGCGGACAGGAAGCCAAGACTCCAAGCCGGCATTGGGCGCGGCGGGCACTCCTGAAGCTGCCGCCCAAGCCCGGCGCCGGCGCCTGGCGTCGTTCGGGGCGCTAACTTCGAATCTGGTGGCTACGGGGCGGTAGGCTCGGGGCATGACTTTGCCCACACAGCCCGTAACCCGGGCCACCACTGCCATTGACAAGCTTGCCAACTCCTACACGGAGACGCTGCTGGAGCTCGATCCGGGATTTGCCACCACGTTGGGCCGGCCGGGGCGTGAAAGCGAGTATCGCGACCACTCCCCCGCCGGTTTGGCGGCCGCCGAGCAGGCCGCGCGGGATGCCCTGACGGGCCTCGCCACCCTGGCACCGGCGGATTCCGTTGACGCCGTGACCCGCCACGCCATGAACGAGCGTCTGGGCCTGGATTTGGAGCTCCACCACAGCGGCTGGCTGTTGGCGGATCTGAACAACATTGCCTCCCCTGCGCAGGAAATCCGGGCCATTTTTGACCTGATGCCCACCGCCACCGTGACCCAGTGGGAACACATTTCCGCCCGCCTGGTCAACGTGCAAGGAGCCGTGGACGGCTACATTGCCTCCCTGCGGGCCGGTGCGCAGCTCGGCCTGGTGGCCGCCCGTCGGCAGGTTCAAGCCGTCATCGAGCAGTGCGAGCGGCACGCTGCGCCGGACGGCTATTTTGTTTCGCTGGCGCGCGATGCCGCCTTGGAGCCCGCTTCCGCGCCTTCTGCAGCAGCGGACGACGCCGGAACTTCCCTCCCAGCCAACCTCGCCGCCGCGCTGCTCGCCAATGCCGAAGTGGCCCGGGCCGGCTATGGCGCGTTGGTGGATTTCCTGCGCGAGGAATTGCTCCCACAGGCCCCCGCGGCCGATGCCGTGGGTCGTGAACGCTATGCACTTGCCTCACGGCAATTCCTGGGCGCAAGCATTGACCTTGAGGAAACGTACGCGTGGGGTGTCGCCGAACTAGCGCGCATCATCGCCGAACAAGAGGCCGTGGCCCAGCAGATCACACCCGGCGCCTCCATCGAAGAGGCCAAGGCCATACTGAACGCCGACCCCGCCCGCGCCCTCCACGGCACCGAGGCACTCACCACCTGGATGCAGGGCCTGTCCGATGCGGCCATGAACGAGCTTGCCGGCACCCAGTTCGACATCCCGGACATCATGCGCACCCTGGAATGCCGCATTGCACCCACCCAGGATGGCGGTATTTACTACACGGGCCCCTCGGAAGACTTCTCCCGTCCGGGCCGGATGTGGTGGTCGGTGCCTGAGGGCGAGGATTCCTTTACCACCTGGGCAGAGACAACCACTGTGTATCACGAGGGCGTCCCCGGACACCATCTCCAGGTGGCCACGGCCACCTTCCAGTCGGGGCTGCTCAACGAGTGGCGCCGGAACGTGTGCTGGGTGTCCGGCCACGGTGAAGGCTGGGCGCTGTACGCCGAACGGCTCATGGATGATCTGGGCTACCTGGCTGACCCGGGCGACAAAATGGGTATGTTGGACGGCCAGCGCATGCGCGCCGCACGCGTGGTCTTCGACATTGGTGTCCACCTGGAACTGCCCATCCCCGCGGCCTGGGGCACCGGCAACTGGAGCGCCGAGACCGGGCTGGAGTTCCTGCGCGCAAACCTTGACATCTCCGCCGGGCAGCTGGACTTCGAATTCAACAGGTACCTCGGCTGGCCCGGCCAGGCGCCGTCGTACAAGATTGGCCAGCGCCTCTGGGAGGACATCCGCGACGCCCGGGCCACCCGTGATGGTGAAGAATTCTCCCTGCGCGATTTCCACACCCAGGCCTTGAATCTTGGCTCCGTGGGTCTGGACACCCTGAAGATGGCATTGCTGGACAGCTAAAGCTCCCCGCGGAAAAGACGGCGCTTGCGCAATAGGACAGCGGTCATCAGCCGTCCTATTGCGCAGGCGCCGTCATACTTCCTGCCGATGCGGCCATGACGCACGTAACAATCGATTTTGCTATGCGTAACAGGAGGAAACACAAATTTCAGGGTGTTATTGTTCCGCACCTACCGTTGGGCTATGACTTCCACAGCGAGCAACACCAAAGTGTCGAAGCTGCCCAGGTGGGCAAGCTCCTTCGGCGTTCAAATCATTGCCGGCCTCCTCGCCGGCCTTATTCTGGGCCTGATTGCCCGTCAGCTGGGCGGCGACCCCAAAACGGACCCCAACGGCCTGGTCACCACGCTGAGCACCATTGGCAACAGCTACGTTTCCATCCTCAAGGCGGCCGTGGTGCCGTTGATCTTCACGGCAGTGGTTTCCTCCATTGCCAACCTTCGTGAAGTGACCAACGCGGCCCGCCTGGCCTGGAACACCCTGCTCTGGTTTGCCATCACGTCCTTGATTGCCGTGACAATCGGCATTGCACTGGGTGTGCTCTTCCAGCCCGGCGCCGGCACCGGCACCGCAACACCGGCGGAATACACCGGCAAGTCCGGCGACTGGTGGGCCTTCCTTGTTGGCTTGTTCCCCTCCAATTTCCTGGGCCTGAGCGCCTCCACCAAGGCTGCCGAATCCGGTGCCCTGACCACCAGTGTCAGCTTCAACGTCCTGCAGATCCTTGTCATCGCCATTGTGGTGGGCATCGCCGCGCTGAAGGTTGGCAAGGCAGCGGATCCGTTCCTCAAGCTCAACGGCTCCGCCTTGGCCGTCATCCAGAAGGTGCTGTGGTGGATCATCCGCCTGGCCCCGATCGGCACCGTCGGTTTGATCGGAACAGCAGTGGCCACTTACGGCTGGACCACCATTGGCTCCCTCGGCAAGTTCACGGTGGCCATCTACATTGGCCTGGCCATTGTCCTGTTCGTTGTGTACCCGGTGCTGATCAAGACCCACGGCCTGTCCATCAAGCAATACTTCTCGGGTGTGTGGCCGGCTGTTCAGCTGGCTTTCGTGTCCCGCTCCTCGATCGGCACGCTGCCGCTGACTCAGCGCGTCACCGAACGCAACCTTGGCGTGCCCCGCGCCTATGCATCCTTCGCGGTACCGCTGGGTGCCACCACCAAGATGGACGGCTGCGCAGCCATCTACCCGGCCATCGCCGCCATCTTCGTGGCACAGTTCTTCGGCATCCAGCTGGATCTGGGCCAGTACCTGCTCATTGTCCTGGTCTCGGTTCTGGGCTCCGCGGCAACGGCGGGCACCACCGGCGCCGTCGTCATGCTCACCCTGACGCTGTCAACGCTGGGACTGCCGCTGGCCGGCGTCGGACTTCTGCTGGCCGTTGACCCCATCCTGGACATGGGCCGCACCGCCGTGAACGTGGCTGGCCAGGCACTGGTTCCCACCATCGTCTCCAAGCGCCAGGGCATCCTGGATGAGGAGCTGTACAACGCTCCCCGCAACGGCAACCCCTTTGCCGACGACGCCGATGACCTGCTGGCTCAGACGAATGCTGCCAACTCCGCCGACGACGTCGATCCCAAGCGCCAGGCGGCCAACGCCTAGGGCACAGGCACCATTCTGGTAACAGCTCGCTAGCTGGCAGTCCAAACCTCCCGTCCCGGAGGCGATCAAAAGATCGCCGCCGTGGCGGGAGTTTTGCGTTCAGGAAGACGCCGTAGGATCGTGCGGGACAGTACAAAGCCATACACAAAGGACTGCAATGATCATCGTCACCACCAACGACATCCCCGGCTACAAGATCGACGCCGTCTTTGGCGAAGTCATGGGCCTGACAGTGCGCTCACGCCACATCGGCGCCCAGTTCACCGCCAGCTTCCGGGCCTTGGGCGGCGGCGAGCTGCCGGAAATGACCAAGGCACTCTACGAGAGCCGCCAGGAAGTGGTGGCCCGCATGGTCAAGGAGGCGCAGCAAAAGGGTGCCAATGCCATTGTGGCCACACGTTTTGACACCTCTGAGATGGGCGGAAATTGGACAGAAGTGTGCGCCTACGGCACCGCCGTGTACGCCATTCCACTCGCTGAGGGCCAGCCCGGCGCGACCGGTCAGTCCATCTACCTCACGCAAAACCCGCAGGGCTAAATCCGTTCATGCAGGCAGCGTGGCGGGCTGGCGCGCCCAGACCGCACTGGGGGCCGCCCGCCACCCAGCTGTGCGTGGCGGGCTACTGGCTTGCACTTAGTGCAAACTTGCACTTAGTGTAGAGTTGTGAGTTCTTCTGCCCTTCCCACACACCCACCGTTGGCCGATCCGCAACCCTCCCGCCGCGAGCTGAACAAGGCCGCGACGCGAGACGCAATTGCCAATGCCGCCCTCGAATTCCTGCGCAGTGGTGACCTGAACTCCTTCACCGTGGACGACGTCGCCGTGGCAGCCGGCGTCTCCCGGCGCACCTTTTTCAACTACTTTTCCTCCGTGGAAGCGGCCGTTGCCAGCTTCACACAGAACTACCTCGACCAGGTCATTGTTGAACTGGTTGCCCGGCCCACCGACGAGCCTGTGCTGGAATCCGCCCAGATCGCCCTGTCGGCTGTGGGCAGTGCCCGCGATTTGGCCATTCTGGCCGAGACCTTCGCCCTCACCCAGGACCCCCAGCTGGGCCGCTTCCAGCTCCAGGCCTGGGAGGAATGCAGCATGAAGATCACCGAAGTCGCCAGGCACCGCCTGCCCCCAGGCACCGACGAGCTTTACCTATACGCCCTGGTGGGTGCCGTCACGGGCAGCTGCCGGGCGGCCTTCCAGGTCTGGTTCCACAAGCACGGAAGCAACATCACCGAGGAATCGTTGGCAGATTTGCGCGGCTTCTTGGATAGCACCATTTCCCACATTCGAAACGGCTTCAGCCACTAGTTTTTTGCGCTCCGCGCAGCTCAACAGCCTCCGCCCCGCCCGCGTCGGCACCTTTAGAGAATGGAACGATCATGGCCCTCTGGCTCTACAAACTGGGACGGTTCTCCGCCCGTCGTGCATGGCTGGTGATTGCCGCCTGGGCTCTCATCATGGGAATGGTGGGCGGTGCCGCGGCATTGTTCATGGGCCCCATGTCCAACAACTTCCAGATTCCGGGCACAGAAACCCAGCAGATGGCAGACAAGCTGCAAGCCGATCTGCCGGAAGCTTCCGGCGGAACCGGCGCCGTGGTGTTCACCACAACCAATGGTGAGCCATTCACTCAGGCCCAGCAGAAGGCCATCACCGAAGCCCTGGAAACTGTCACCACTGTGCCCACTGTCAAGGGCGTCATCGACCCGTTCCTGACAACCTCGCAGAAGGCTGACGGCGCCGCACAGCTGGCCGACGGAGCCACGGCGCTGGCTGCCGGCGAGGCACAGGCCGCGGCAGAAAAGCCCAAGTTGGAAGCTGCCGCCAAGGAGCTGACCGCAGCGAAGGCCAAGCTGGACGCAGCCCAAGCCCAGCTCGACGCGCAGAAAACCCAGTTGGCCGCCCTGCCTGCTGGCTCACCCCAGGCCGAAGCCGCAGCAGCGCAACTGGCGGCGGCCCAGGCCCAGCTGGACGCCGGCCTGAAGGAGTGGCAGGCGGGCCAGGCCGCGTATGACGCGGGCAAGGCCAAGTTCGACGCCGGGCTGGCAACGCTGGCGGAAAAGAAGGCTGAGCTATCCGCCGGCCAGCGCATGGCAGACGCGGCGGCGGACGTTCTCTTTGTTTCTGAAAACAACAAGGCCGCCATTGGCCAAATCCAGTTCAGCGAGTCCATGAACGCCGTCACTCCGGCCAATCGCGAACTGGTGCAGGAAAAGCTCAACACCTTGGATTCCAGCGGCATCACCGTCTCCTATAGCAAGGAAATTGTGGAGGACGTGTCCTCCCTGTTCGGCATCTCTGAGGTGGTGGGCATTGCGGTGGCAGCCGCGGTGCTGTTGATCATGTTGGGCACCTTTGTTGCCGCCGGCTTGCCGTTGCTCATGGCAGTTGTTGGCGTGGGTATTGGCGTGGGCGGCACCATGGCCCTGACAACCGTCATCGAGATGTCCTCCATCTCCCCCATGCTTGCCCTGATGCTGGGCCTTGCCGTGGGTATTGACTACTCGCTGTTCATTGTGAACAGGCACCGCCAGCAACTCCTGGCCGGTATGGACATGCGTGAATCCATTGCCAAGGCCACCGGCACCTCGGGCAACGCTGTCACCTTCGCAGGCCTGACGGTTGTCATCGCCCTGGCGGCACTCTCCGTCACCGGCCTGCCGTTCCTGGCCATCCTTGGCTTGGCCGCCGCCGCAACAGTCGCCATCTCAGTGCTCATTGCCCTGACGCTGACACCGGCCTTGCTGTCCCTGATTGGCACCCGCCTGATCTCCAAGCGGGCGTGGGCCAAGAACGCGGCCACCCAAGCAGCCCATGACGCCAAGCTGGAAGGTCTGGATGCCAGTGGCAAGGCTGCGGCCGACGAGGCAGCAGATGTTGCCCGCAGTGCCCGTGGGTGGGGCGGACTGGTCACCAAGCACCCCGTGGTTGCCCTGATCAGCGCCGTGCTGGCCCTGGCCGTCATCGCCATCCCGGCGGCGGGTCTGCGTTTGGCTCTGCCCGACGGCGGTTCCGAGCCCGTTGATTCCAGCGCCTACCAGGCGTACTCCATCACCGGTGCCAACTTTGGCGAAGGCATGAACGGGCCCATCATCGTGGTGGGCTCCCTGCCCGCTGGCCTGGACAAGGCCAGCGCCACAGTGCTGAACCTGGATGTTGCCGACCAGCTGCGCCAGGTTCCCAATGTGAAGGCCGCCGTTCCCGTCATGCTCAGCGAAGACCTGCGCACGGCCGTCTACCAGGTCATCCCGGCCGAGGGCCCGGCCAGCGAGGGCACCGTCCAGGTGATTCACGACCTCAGGGACCAGGGCGCCACCATCCAGGCTGATCAGGGTGTCACCATCGGCCTCACCGGCCAGACCGCTGCCAACGTTGATGTCTCGGAGAAGCTGGGAGCGGCGCTGCCGCCCTACCTGGCCATCGTCGTCGGACTTTCATTGATTCTGCTGGTCCTCGTATTCCGCTCCATCCTGGTGCCGCTGCTGGCAACTGCCGGTTTCCTGCTGTCGCTGGTGGCGGCGTTTGGCGGCGTGGTGGCCGTGTACCAGTGGGGTTGGCTGGGTGGCATCTTCGATGTGGCGAACCCCGGCGCCGTGCTGAGCTTCCTGCCGATTATTTTGATCGGCGTGCTGTTTGGCCTGGCCATGGATTATCAGGTGTTCATTGCCTCCGGCATGCGTGAGGCGTACGCGCACGGGCAGGACGCCAAGCAGGCCGTGCGCACAGGATTCAAGCACGCCGCGCCCGTGGTGACGGCCGCCGCGATAATCATGATCAGCGTGTTCTCCGGCTTCATCTTCAGCCACCTGACCATGGTGCGGCCGCTGGGCTTTGCGCTGGCGTTCGGTGTTTTGATTGACGCGTTCGTTGTCCGCATGACAATTGTTCCGGCGGCCATGCACCTGCTGGGCAAAACCGCCTGGTGGATCCCGGCCTGGCTGGATAAGATCCTGCCGGATGTGGATGTGGAGGGCGCCAAGCTGGCCGCCCTGACCGACGTCGACGCCGAGGCGCAGCAGTTGAGCGAGGAACCCGAACCCGTGCGCTAGTGAGTCGCCGCCTAGGCTCCTCGCAGCGCTGACTGGACAGATAGTGCCGCTTCCCCTGTGGGGAGCGGCACTAGCTGTCCAGTGACGGTTGAGCGGGCTCCCCGTTGTGCGCTGCCGCCATGTACACCCGCCCCGCACGCTGCCAGAATGGGAGAACAGTCCCCGCCAGCGGCGCTGCGAGGCACAGGGAGGCACATCGTGAGCGAAGACCCACAGGTCCGCCAGGACCTCACCGCACGCATCCACCACCGCAGGGCCAGCGTCCTTGCCTTTCTGCGCACCGCCCGGCCGCGGCGGAACCGGTTCACCCACATCAGCATCATCGGCAGTGCCCTCGCCGCTGTCTTCACAGTGGGTCCGGCCGTGGGCGGAAGCAGGTTCACCGAATCCGTCCAGGAAGTTTTCTCCCTGCGCGATGACTCCGTAGTGTGGCGGGTCCTGTGCCTGGCCGCCGTGCTGCTCTCACTCGCGGCAGCCGTAGCAACAAATTTGGCCAACTCGCACGCCTTGTCCGCCCAGGTGACGGCAGCCGAGGCCGCAAGCGCCGAACTTGACGGCCTGGAATCCGCGCTGAAGTTCGGCACCCTGCCCACGGACAACGCCGTGGAACTGTACCGGCAATACGTGGCAAAGGTGGCCTTCATCGACGACGCCCCCTTGCACTAGCTGGATCCCCCGGTCGGCACAGGCAAGGCCCAGCCGGCTGGTCTAGACTGGTGAGCTACGGCACATTTTTCGCAATTCTGCGGGCCGTTTCCCATCAATGGCGCTGTTCCCACCCATGGCACTATGGTTTTGGAGAGTTGGTTTTGGAGAGTTGATGCCCACGACACACCCCCTACTTGCCGATCTGCCAGCCTTGCGGCCCTTGGTGCGCGAGTCGTGGCAGCGCTCCATGGATGCCCTGAACACACCCGCAGGCCTCACGCCCCCGGTGGTGTGGGAGAGCCGGGAGCTTGCCGCGTTCCGGCGCGACCACCCGCTGGCAGCCATCATGCCCGTCATCACCAAATTGCTTGTCCAACCCAGCCATGACACCGGCCTGCTGGTCGCCGTGGGTGATGAGCATGGCCGCCTGCTATGGGTGGAGGGCGACCCCTCAGCCCGCCGCCATGGCGAAAACATCAACTTCGCCATGGGCGCCGACTGGTCTGAAACCGTTGTGGGCACCAGCGCCCCGGGCACGGCCTTGGTACTGGGCCGGAGCGTGCAGATTGTTGGTCAGGAACACTTCAACCCCGCCGTCCACTCCTGGAGTTGCACGGCCGTTCCGGTCCACGACCCGGATTCGGGCGCCATTTTGGGGATTGTTGACATTACTGGGGGGCCCGACGCCGTGGGCGCCAATACGCTGTCCCTCGTGGAGGCAACCGTGGCCGCGGCACAGGCGCAGCTGCGCATCGAGCGCCTGGAACAGCGGGTGCAGCGCGCGGCACCCTTCAGCAGTTCCAACAAGCCGCTATATCGGGACAGCCTGCAGATCCTGGGCCGGGACCAGGGCCTGTTGCACGTCTCAGGGCAGGCCTTGACACTCAGCGAACGGCACACCGAAATCCTGGCCGTGCTGGCCCTGCATCCCGCGGGCCTCACCGCTGAAGTGCTCTCGGACAAGGTCTATCCGGAGGGCACGTCGCTGACCAGCATTCGGGCCGAGATGGTGCGCCTGCGTAAGCTGCTGGCGGCGGAGGCCCCCACCCTTGTGCCGGAATCGCGCCCGTACCGCCTGCCCCGGACGCTGGTAGTGGATGCCGAACAAGTGCACAGCTACCTGGACCGTGGTGCGCACCGACTGGCGCTGAACATTTACCGCGGCGAGGTCATGCCTCGCTCGGCGGCGCCTGAGATCGAGGGCCTGCGCACCCGGCTGGCCATCCAGCTTCGTGAAGCCATCCTCAACGACGCCAGCCCCGACGTTCTGCTCACCTACCTGCAGCTTCCCGAGGCAGCGGACGACGTCGACGCCTGGCGCACAGCCCTGCGCCTCCTGCCGCCTCGCTCACCCAAGCGATCCGCGGTGGTGGCCCACCTTCAGACCCTGGAAACCTAGCCCACTTTTCCAACTGGCCCGCAGAAAACAGCAAAAACACACCGTTTTCCCGTGATTTTTTCCTTTTTCTGCGGGCCAGTTGGTGGGTGGCGCTGAGAACGAGGGTGGCGCATGCACTCAATTCGGCCAGCGCCGACTTTTGCTATGCGCCACGCCAACTCCCCCTATTTACGTATCAGTTTGATGGGGTGGCGGGTTGTAGCTGCGCCGCCCGGTCCTTCGCGGCAGCCCACCCCAGCAGGCCCAGCAATAGGCCGCCCACAAAAAGCACCCCTGTGCACAGCAGCGGTGCGTTCGCCTGGAAGGATGCGGCGAATTCAATCTCATCAGCCCGGACACCGCCGTCATTCCACGGCTCCCGGCTCAATTCCCACAGTGACCAGAGCTTGAGGCTGGCCCACAGCATGAGTGCCGTGGCCACGGGAACCACGGCCAGGTACATGCGCCACGTGCGCACACTAGCCATCTTCGTCAACAGCACACAGCCGGCCAGCAAAATCACGGCCGTGGCCGCCACGGACCCTAGCAGCAGTATCAAAGTCTCATTCCCCATACCCCCAGCCTAGGACCTGCCAGAGCTTGCAACGTGTTTGCAACGTGGCGCCACGTACGCTTCTGGGCAAGGACACCGACGTCCCCCACGCAGAGGAGTTTAGACAATGACTGTTTATGCACAGCCCGGTGCGCCAGGCTCAAAGGTCACCTTCAAGGACCGGTACGAAAACTGGATCGGCGGCGAATGGGTTGCCCCCGTCAAGGGTCAGTACTTTGAAAACATCACCCCCGTCACCGGCAAGGTGTTCTGCGAGGTGGCCCGCGGCACGGCCGAGGACATTGAGCTTGCCCTGGACGCAGCCCACAAGGTGGCCCCGAGCTGGGGGCAGACATCGGCCGCCGAACGCGCAGCCGTCCTGAACAAGGTGGCAGACCGGATTGATGAAAACGTTGAGCTCCTGGCCGTCGCCGAGTCCTGGGACAACGGCAAGGCCGTGCGCGAAACCCTCAACGCCGACATCCCGCTCGCGGCCGATCACTTCCGCTACTTCGCCTCAGTGGTCCGTGCCCAGGAGGGCCGCCTGACGCAGCTCGATGACAACACCACGGCGTACCACTTCCACGAGCCGCTCGGTGTGGTGGGCCAGATCATCCCCTGGAACTTCCCCATCCTCATGGCCGTGTGGAAGCTGGCGCCGGCACTCGCCGCGGGAAACGCCGTCGTACTAAAACCCGCGGAACAGACACCCGCCTCCATCCTGGTCCTCATGGAACTGCTGTCGGACATTCTGCCCGCGGGCGTCATCAACGTGGTCAACGGCTTCGGCGTGGAGGCCGGCAAGCCGCTCGCCTCCAGCAAGCGGATTCGCAAGATCGCGTTCACCGGAGAGACCACCACAGGCCGGCTCATCAGCCAGTACGCGTCCCAAAACCTGATCCCCGTCACGCTGGAGCTGGGCGGCAAGAGCCCCAACATCTTCTTCGAGGACGTCATGGCGAAGAACGATGCGTTCTATGACAAGGCGCTCGAAGGCTTCACGCTCTACGCCTTCAACCAGGGCGAGGTGTGCACCTGCCCGTCGCGCGCGCTGGTCCAGGCCTCCATGTACGAGGCGTTCATGGCCGACGCCGTGGCCCGCACCGAAGCCATCATCCAGGGCAACCCGCTGGACACCGACACCCAGATTGGGGCGCAGGCCTCCAATGACCAGATGGAAAAGATCCTCTCCTACATGGACATCGGCAAGCAGGAGGGCGCCAAGTTGCTTACCGGCGGCGAGCGCAACATCCTGCCCGGGGATCTGGCCGGCGGCTACTACGTCAAGCCCACCATCTTTGAGGGCACCAATGACATGCGCATCTTCCAGGAGGAAATCTTTGGCCCGGTGCTGGCAGTGACCAAGTTCGACGACTACGCCGACGCGCTGCACATTGCCAACGACACCCTCTACGGCCTGGGTGCCGGCGTCTGGTCCCGCAACGGCAATGTGGCCTACCGGGCGGGCCGCGAAATCCAGGCCGGGCGCGTGTGGGTCAACAACTACCACGCCTACCCCGCGGGTGCTGCGTTTGGCGGCTACAAGTCCTCCGGGATCGGCCGCGAGAACCACGCCATGATGCTGGATCACTACCAGCAGACCAAGAACCTGCTGGTCAGCTACAGCGAGGACAAGCTCGGCTTCTTCTAGACACCGACGCTGTCGCAGCAATGGCGTGTTTTTTGGGCACGCTATCGCAGCAATGGCTGGATTCCGAGTATCCCTCTCGCAGTATTCACGCACGACGCCGGGCACCTGCCCCAGGTACCCGGCGCACGCCCGTCATCACCACGTTCGAAGGAGAACCCCATGAGCACCATGCATGCAGCAGTTGTCAAGGAATTCGGCGCACCCCTCAGTGTTGAGGAATACCCGCTGCCCACCCCCGGGCCGGGCCAGGCCCTGGTGAAGTTGATGGCCAGCGGCGTCTGCCACACGGACTTGCACGCCGCCGAGGGCGACTGGCCCGTCAAGCCCAGCCCGCCGTTCGTGCCCGGCCACGAAGGCGTGGGTGAAGTGGTTGCCCTGGGCCCTGGCGTCACCTCACTGTCCGTCGGCGACCGCGTGGGCAACGCCTGGCTGTGGAGCGCGTGCGGGGACTGTGAATTCTGCCGCACCGGTTGGGAGACCCTGTGCGAGTCCCAGCAAAACGGCGGCTACAGCGTGGATGGTTCCTTTGGCGAGTACATGCTGGTCGATGCCGAGTTTGCCCCGCGCATCCCCGAAGGCGCCGACCCCGTGGAGATCGCCCCAGTGCTCTGTGCCGGCGTCACTGTCTACAAGGGCCTGAAAATGACCGAGGCCCGCCCGGGCCAGTGGGTTGTCATCTCCGGCATTGGCGGCCTGGGGCACATCGCCGTCCAGTACGCCGTGGCCATGGGCTTGCGCGTTGCCGCCGTGGACATTGCCGAGGACAAGCTGGCCCTGGCCCGCAAGCACGGCGCCGAAATCACCGTCAACGCCCGGGATGAGGACCCGGTGGAGGCCATTCAGGCCCAGACCGGCGGCGTCCACGGCGTGCTCGTCACCGCAGTCCACCCGGCAGCGTTTGGCCAGGCCATCGGCATGACCCGCCGCGGCGGCACCATCGTCTTCAACGGCCTGCCGCCGGGCGATTTCCCGGCCCCCATCTTCGAGGTGGTACTCAAGGGCCTGACCATCCGCGGCTCCATCGTGGGCACGCGCCAGGACATGACCGAGGCCATCGACTTCTACGCCCGCGGCCTGATCCACCCCACCGTCTCCACGCGCAGCCTGGGCGAGATCAACGAGGTCCTTACGGAGATGAAGGCCGGGGCCATCGACGGCCGCGTGGTCATCGCCTACTAATTCCCCCCGGGAACGCTATCGCAGCAATGGTGTGTTTTTAGCCCACGCTATCGCAGCAATGGCTGGTTTTTCCGGAACCGTATCGCACCTTCCCCCGTTCGACGGCGGCAGGTCACCTTCCCAACGAAGGGTGACCTCCCGCCGTCGTACTTGGAAATAGACGCCAACTGAACAAAGGAGCAGTTCCATGGACGCCACCGATGAAGTGCTGGATGCCGCCGTCACCATCCCGGGCGAGACCCATTCCCGGGTTGCCCTGAGTGGCACGGCCGTGGAACTGCTGCAAAAACTCTGGGGCACCCACGGCCCGCTCATGTTCCACCAGTCCGGCGGCTGCTGTGACGGCTCCTCCCCCATGTGCTACCCGGCGGGCGAGTTCATCACGGCGGAGGCGGACATCCTGCTGGGCCTCTTTGAGCTCCCTGGGTGCGGGCCGCTGGAGTTTTGGATGTCGAAGGAACAGTTCAACTATTGGTCGCACACCCATTTGACGGTGGATGTGGTGGCCGGCCGGGGCAGCGGATTCTCCGTCGAGGCGCCGGAGGGCAAACGTTTCCTGATTCGCTCCCGGCTGGTGGAGGGCTTCGTACCCGCCAGCCGTAGTTAGGGTTTGCGCGCCTCGATCAGGAAGCGGGTGGTGGTGGCGCTGAACTTGCCGTCGCGCTCGATGATGGCGTGCAGCTCGCGCAACTTGTCCTGGTGCGCCTCAACGGTGAAGCCGGGGACCATCCAGATGACTTTGCGCAGGAAATAGACGACGGCGCCGATGTCGTAAAACTCCGTGCGCAGCGCAGCCGTCTGCAGGCCCACCACGTCCAGCCCGGCTGCCGTGGCGGCCGCGACGGCGTCGTCCCAGTGCCTGCCTCGGCGCACGGGTTCCGGCTGGGCACCCAGGAAGAATTCCCCCAACTCAAAACCGCTGGCCGGCCCCACCTGCTGCGACACATAAGTACCGCCCGGTGTCAGCACCCGGTGGATTTCGGACCACCAGGCCTTGACGGGGTGGCGGCTGGTGACCAGGTCAAAGGCGTTGTCCGCAAAGGGTAGTGGTGGCTCGTCGTTGTCGGACACCACCACCACGCCCAGCGGATGAAGCCGGGCGGTGGCCACGGGCAGATTGGGCGGCCAGCCTTCTGTAGCCACGGCCAGCGGTGGCACCACACCAGCCCCGGCCAGGACTTCTCCGCCGCCGGTCTGCAGGTCAAGCGATGCCGTGGCGGCGGCCATCCGCTCCGCCATGACGCGCTGATAGCCCCACGGCGGCCGCTCCTCCAGCGCGCGCCCGTCGAGCCAGGAGAAATCCCAACCATCGACTGACACGGAATTCGCTTCGGCCACGAGCTCCTCAAACGTTGTACGCATGCCTCCAAGGCTAGCGCCAGAAAGGGGCCCGGGCGAGGCGTCCTCGGCCAGCGTTTAGGCTTGGATCATGACTGAACGCCTGATCCTCGCCTCCGCCTCCCCCTCCCGCGCCAAGCTACTCAACGACGCCGGAATTGGCCACCGCATCCTCGTCTCGGACGTGGACGAGGACGCCGTCAGCGGAGCCGCCGGGCCGCTGACGCCTGCCGAAACTGCGCTGCTACTGGCCCGCGCCAAGGCCGAAGCCGTGGCTGCAGGCGAATCCCAGGCGTTGGTCATCGGCTGTGATTCGGTCTTTGAGTTCGACGGCGAGCCGTACGGCAAACCCTGGGAGCCCGACGTCGCCCGTGAACGCTGGCAGCTCATGCGGGGCAAGTCGGGGGTGCTCCACACCGGGCACTGGCTCATCAACGTTTCCGACGGCACATCAGTTGCCCACGGTGAGATCAACAGCGCCGTGGTCCACTTTGAGGACGTGTCCGACGCCGAGATTCTCGCCTATGTTGCCACTGGCGAACCCCTGCAGGTGGCCGGCGGGTTCACGATTGACGGACTGGCCGGGGCCTTCATCAGCGGCGTTGACGGCGACCCGCACACGGTGGTTGGGCTGTCCATTTCCACGCTGCGTCGCCTGCTGGCTAAGACGGGCGTCTCCATCACGGAGCTGTGGGCCTAGGCGGCCGGCACACAGTGAACGTATGCGTGGAACCCGCCGCGAGTTCTGCGCATGAGCGTTCATGCGCAAAACCCACAGTCAGTTCCACGCATACCTTCAGAGATTGTCTAGAAAGTACTTTCATGCACTGGTGTCACGACATTGTTGAGACACCAGCGAAGGGCAATCTCATGAACCAGCACCACAGCTCCCCCTCGGCCGATGAGGCCCGCGAACTCCTCGCCAAGGCCGAGGGCATCGGCTCCACGGCAACGAGCGCTGCGGGCTGGCCCACTGCCATGGTGTTCAACTCGCTGGCAATCCTTGGATCCATGCTCATGATTGGTGTCCAGATAGTGGCCCACACCGGCTACGGCGCCCCGCTGCTGGCCGTGAGCGTTGGCGCGTGGGCCGCTGTCACGGCGCTCACCTGGACTTTCATGCAGCGCACCACCAAGTCCGGATTCACCAAGCGTTGGCATTTCACTCATCGCCTACGTGGTCCTGGCCGCCGTGGCCGTTGCGGCAGCATTCCGCGAGTTGCGCGCATGAGCGGCCAGCCAGGCCAGCCAGGCCAGCCGGGCCAGCCGGAAGGAGCAGGGTCACGGGAAGAACCAGTCCAGCACCCGCGCCACGAGCTCAGCGAGGTACAGCGGGGTACTGCACCAGCCCGTCAGATTCTCCATCGCCGCGGCCCTGGCCAAGACCGAAACCATGGATTTCAAGGACCTGCGCAACACCATCCAAGTCAGCGATTCCGTGCTCAGCAAGCAGCTTTCAACCCTTGAAAAGGCCGGATTCATTGAGATCAGGAAGGCCTTCGTGGGCAAGTTTCCCCGCACCTCCGTCAAACTCACCCCGGAGGGGCATCAGGCGTGGGAACACCACATGGCCACCCTGCGCCTGATCGCCGGCGGGTATCGCCACCCGGCCCGCAGGCACAGCTGCGACACAATTGAGCATTTTTGTAGGTTCTCCACAAAAGAACTGTCATGCACACGCATAATAAGCATGATGAGTGAGTAAAATCCACATAGTCACGCTAGGCTCTGTGAAGAATAGAAGGAGTCTCGTGTGAGCATTTCACAGTCCGCCAGTGCGCAAAAGCTGAGCAAAGTCCTGATCGCCAACCGCGGTGAAATTGCCGTCCGCATCATTCGGGCGGCACGCGACGAGGGCATCACCTCCGTTGCCGTCTACGCTGAGCCGGACCGGGAAGCACTGCACGTGCGCATGGCCGATGAGGCCTTCGCCCTGGGCGGGTCCACGGCGGCAGACTCCTACCTGGTCATGGAGAAGATTCTCGACGCCGCACAGCGCTCGGGCGCCGACTCCGTCCACCCCGGCTACGGCTTCCTCGCCGAAAACGCCGACTTCGCCCAGAAGGTTATCGACGCCGGGCTGATTTGGATTGGCCCCTCCCCCGCAGCCATCGCCGCGCTGGGTGACAAGGTCCAAGCCCGCCACATTGCCGAAAAGGTTGGCGCACCCCTGGTGCCTGGAACCAAGAACCCGGTTGCCTCCACGCAGGAAGTCCTGGACTTCGCCGACGAATTCGGCCTGCCTCTGGCCATCAAGGCAGCCTACGGCGGCGGCGGACGCGGCATTAAAGTTGTCCGGACCCGCGAAGAAATCCCTGAACTGTACGAATCGGCAGTCCGCGAAGCCGTTGCAGCCTTTGGCCGCGGCGAGTGCTTCGTGGAACGCTTCCTGGACGCTCCCCGCCACGTGGAAACCCAGTGCCTGGCAGATGCGGCGGGCAACGTCGTCGTCGTCTCCACCAGGGATTGCTCCCTGCAGCGCCGCAACCAGAAACTGGTGGAGGAAGCCCCCGCACCGTTCCTGACCGATGACCAGAACAAGCGCTTGTACGAGGCCTCCAAGGCCATCATGAAGGAAGCCAGTTACGTTGGCGCCGGCACCTGCGAATTCCTCGTGGGCACCGACGGCACCATCTCCTTCCTGGAGGTCAACACGCGCCTGCAGGTGGAGCACACCATCTCTGAAGAGGTCACCGGCATTGACCTGGTGCGCGAGCAGTTCCGCATTGCCCGCGGCGAGGAACTCGGCTACGGTGACCCCGAAATCCGCGGCCACTCCTTCGAGTTCCGCATCAACGGCGAAGACCCGGGCCGCGGCTTCATGCCGGCCCCCGGCACCGTGACCACCATGAACCTGCCCACCGGCCCCGGCGTCCGCGTCGATTCCGGCATCACCGCCGGGGAGGTCATCGGCGGCAACTTCGATTCCATGCTGGCCAAGCTCATTGTCACCGGCGCCACCCGTGAGCAGGCGCTGCAGCGTTCCAGCCGCGCACTCGCGGAAATGCAGATCGGCGGCCTGCCCACCGTGCTGCCGTTCCACCGCGCAGTAGTGGTTGACCCCGCCTTCGCCCCGGCCAACGGTGCCGCGTTCACCACGCACACGCGCTGGATCGAGACCGAGTTCAACAACACCATTCCCGCCTTCGACCTCACCGGTGTTGGAGGTGCCGCGGACGACGCCGGAACTCGCCAAAGCGTTACCGTCGAGGTGGGTGGCAAACGGCTTGAAGTGACGTTGCCGGCGCAGTTCGCAGTGGGCAGTGTTTCCAATGGCGGTGGCGCCAAGAAGGCCAAGAAGGCTGGCCGCAACCGCAGCGCCGGCCCCGTGGCCGCCAATGGCAACGCCCTGACCTCTCCCATGCAGGGCACCATCGTCAAGGTGGCCGTGGCCGACGGGGACGTTGTGGCCGAGGGCGATCTCATTGTGGTGCTGGAAGCCATGAAGATGGAACAGCCTCTCACGGCGCACAAGGCGGGTACCGTGACCGGGCTCAGCGCAGCAGCGGGCGACACCGTCGCCGCAGGCGCAGTCTTGGCAACCATCGAGGACTAGTCCCCACCGCATTAAACATCTGTGTCGCAGTTGTTGGACGAAAAAACGCCCGAAAGCGCTTTCCACGTCCAACAACTGCGACACAGTTATTTAAGGGGTCAGCTGACGTTGGTGGTGTAATCCAGGTCGCGGGTTTCCTTCATGATGAACAGCGCAATCAAGGTCAGCACTGCCATGGCGGAGAGGTACACGCCCACCAGGACCGGGCTGCCACCAGCGGACTGCCACAGGGCCACGGCGATGAACGGTGCCACGGCGGCACCGAGGATGCTGGCCATGTTGTAGCTGATGGCCGATCCCGTGTACCGCACATTGGTGGGGAACAGTTCAGGCAGCAGGGCGCCCATGGGTCCAAAGGTGAGGCCCATCAGGGTGAAGCCGATGATCAGCAGGGCCATGACACCCACCATGCCTGCGCCGAACAGCGGCACAAAGGTCAGGCCGAACACCAGGATGCCTCCGGTGACCCAGAGCAGGGTCTTGCGGCGGCCAAACTTCTCCGCCAGCGGGCCTGAGACAAGGGTGAAGATGCCGAAGAACACCACACCGATGATCAGCATCACCAGGAACTCGTTGCGGGTGTAGCCCAGTCCGGGAACCCAGGCGGCGATGGCGTCGGCGCTCATGGGCTTGCCGGCTGCCTGGGCCTTGGCCTTGGCGGCCTCAAGGGTTGCCGGGGCTGTGCCGTAGGAAAGCGTGAAGGTTGTCATGAGGTAGAACAACACGTAGGTGGCGAGCATGACGAAGGTGCCCACGATCAGGGGGCGCCAGCTGGTCTTGAAGACCCGGCCCACAGGCAGTTTGGACACTTCACCGGCGTCGATCACGTTCTGGAAGGCGGGGGTTTCAACCAGCTTCAGGCGGACGTACAGGCCAATGATGACCATGACGGCGCTGAGCAGGAACGGAATGCGCCAGCCCCAGGAGGTGAACTGCTCAGTGGTCAGGCCAAGGCTCAGGGCCAGGAAGATGCCGTTGGCCAGAATGAAGCCAATGGGTGCGCCCAGCTGCGGGAACGTGCCGTAGATGGCGCGCTTGCCTGCCGGGGCGTTTTCGGTTGCCAGCAGTGCTGCACCACTCCACTCGCCGCCCAGTGCCAGGCCCTGCATGAAGCGCATGACCACCAATAGTGCGGGTGCCCAGAAGGCCCAACCCGGCACCGATGCCGTAGGCAGGCAGCCAATGAGGAAGGTGGCAATACCCATGGTCAGCAGGGACGCCACCAGTGTGCCCTTGCGGCCAAACTTGTCACCGAAGTGGCCAAATACAATGGATCCCAGCGGACGGGCCACGAACGCCACACCAAAAATGGCGAAGGAGCTCAGCAGCGCTGTGGCTGCGTCGGCGGTGGGGAAGAACAGGGCCGGGAAGACCAGGACGGCCGCCGTGGCATAAACGTAGAAGTCGTAGAACTCAACTGTGGTGCCAATGAGGCTGGCCACAATGACGCGTCCTCGGCTGTTGGCTTGTGGAATCTCCACTGTCTCCGCTTTTTGGGGAGTGCTCATGGTTTGGCTTTCTCTAGGGCCTTGTCAGTGGTTTGTAAACCGCTACAAGGCGTTGGCGATACTTTGTGCGACCGTCAACACTATAGGCAGTGTCCACCCATTGGACAGTCATCGCCACGATATGGACATTAGAAAAAATCCCAGATGCTGCCTAACAAGGCGGGGCCGGGCGTGGATAGGGAAATGTCACAACGATTTCACACCCCGTGACGGCCCCGGAAACGCCGTCTCCCTAACGTTGTGCTCAGGGGGTTGACCACAGCGTTGTACCCACAGCGTTGATCGCACAACAAAGCCACGAGGGAGGCACGCCATGACTGTAGAGAACATGAACGGCTCACAAGTCCACGCCGGAGCCAGCACCGGAACCGCCGGAGCGGCCCTGACACACAAACCGGGCCGCTGGCTGCACGGCTGGGATGCCGAGGACACCGCCCAATGGGACAGCGTGGGGCGGGCCATCGCCAAGCGCAATCTCTGGTGGTCCATCGCCTGCGAGTTCTTAGGCTTCGTGGTGTGGCAGCTGTGGTCCATTGTGGTGGTTTTCCTACCAGCCGCCGGATTCACCTTTAGCTCTGCCGAACTGTTCTGGCTCATCTCCATTCCGTCCCTGGTGGGGGCCACGCTGCGCATCCCGTACACCTTCATGGTGGCCAAATTTGGTGGACGCAACTGGACCATCATCTCGGCCCTGCTCCTGCTGATTCCCACCCTGGGCATGGCCTGGTGCATCAGCGATCCCACCACGCCGTTCGGCACCATGCTGGCGGTCGCCGCACTGGCCGGGCTGGGCGGGGGCAACTTCGCCTCCTCGATGGCTAACATCACCTACTTCTTCCCGGCCCGCGAAAAGGGCTGGGCGCTGGGACTGAACGCCGCGGGCGGAAACCTGGGCGCCGCCGTCGCACAGTTCATGGTCCCCCTGGCCGTCACGTTCCTCGCCGCCGGCACCCTGGGACTGCCGCTGGCAGGGCTCATGTGGGTGCCGTTCATTCTCATCGCCGCGTGGGGCGCCTGGAAGTACATGGACAACCTGGCCAGCGCCAAATCAGACATTGCCGGCTCGCTGGCGTCCCTGCGCGAGCCGCACCTGTTGATCCTGGCGCTGCTGTACATCGGCACGTTCGGCTCGTTCATTGGCTTCGCAGCCGTTTTCCCGAAACTGATTGTGGATTCCTTCGGCCCCGGCGTGGGCATCGCCATTGGCCCGGCCATCATCTCGCTGGCCTTCCTGGGCGCCCTGGTGGGCTCGCTGGCCCGGCCCTTCGGCGGGAAACTTGCCGACAGGTGGGGCGGCGCCCGGGTCACGGTGGCCTGCTTCGGCGTCCTGTCCCTGACGGCCCTGGCGCAACTCCTCACGCTCCCGCTGGGAAGTTTCCCGCTGTTCCTGGTCCTGTTCCTGGTGCTGTTCGCCGCGGCAGGCGCCGGAAACGGCTCCACCTACCGCATGATCCCCATGGTCTTCGCGCTGCGTTCCAAGACGGTCGACGGCGGCCACGTCAGTGCCGCACGCAAGGCTTCGGCCGCGCTGGGCATCATCTCGGCGATTGGTGCCTACGGCGGATTCCTGGTCCCGCAAGTCCTGAACGCCTCACGCCAAGCCACGGGCGGCTACGAGAACGCCTTCCTGGCCTTCGTGGCCGGCTACCTGATCCTCATGGCGGTGACCTGGGCCGTGTACCTGCGCCCGTCCTCCGCCGCCCACCTTGGAAGTGTCTAGTGACGGCGCCGGCGCAAGCCACGGACACGCACTGTCCGTATTGCGCCCTCCAATGCGCCATGACGGTGACGCCGGCGGGGCCAGGCAAAGCGGCGGTGCCAGGCAAAGCGGCGGGGCCACCAGCCACGGCGACAGCCGCGGAGCCCGTCATCGCCGGCCGTGAGTTCCCCACCAACCGGGGCGGGCTGTGCCGCAAGGGCTGGACGTCGGCAGCTTTGCTGGGCCACCCGGAACGGGTCACCACTCCCCTGCTCCGCGGCCCCGACGGCGTTCACCGCCCGGTCCCGTGGACCCTGGCCCTGAACCTCATCGCGGAGCAGGTGCAAAAGACCCGCGCGCAGCACGGACCGGATGCTGTGGGTGTGTTTGGCGGCGGCGGGCTGACCAATGAGAAGGCGTACCAGTTGGGCAAGTTTGCCCGGCTGGCCCTGGGCACCTCAAGAATCGACTACAACGGGCGGTTCTGCATGTCCTCCGCTGCGGCCGCCGGCAACCGGGCCTTCGGCGTGGACAGGGGCCTGCCGTTCCCGGTGGAGGACCTGGACAGCGCAGATGCCGTGCTGCTGCTGGGCTCCAACGTTGCCGAGACCATGCCCCCGTTCGTCCAGCACCTGGCGGGTGCCCGGGCCGCCGGCGGCTTGATAGTGGTGGACCCCCGGCGCACGGCCACAGCGGATTTCACGGCCGACGGCGCCGGCCTGCACCTGGCGCCCGTCCCGGCCACGGACCTGGTGCTGTTGCTGGGACTGAGCCACATCGCCATTCATGAAGGCCACGCCAACAGCGGCTTCATCACCCAACGGACCGCGGGCTACCAGGCGGTGGCCCGCAGTGTAGCCCCGTGGTGGCCGGAAAGGGTCCAATCCATCACCGGCGTTCCCGTGCACCTGCTGCGTGAGACCGTCAGGCTGTTGGCACAAGGGGCATGCAACGGCGGCAGCTACATCCTGACCGGCCGCGGCGTGGAACAGCATGTTGACGGCACGGACACAGCCACCGCCGCCATCAACCTGGCGCTGCTGCTGGGCCTGCCCGGCTCCGCAAACAGCGGTTACGGCACGCTGACGGGCCAGGGCAATGGCCAAGGCGGCCGGGAGCATGGCCAAAAAGCCGACCAACTGCCCGGCTACCGCAAGATCACCGATCCGGCAGCCCGGGAACATGTGGCGACGGTGTGGGGCGTGGATCCGGCGCTGATCCCCGGGCCGGGACTTCCCGCCGTCGAACTTCTGGCGTCCCTGGGCAAGCCGAACGGGGTGCGCACCTTCTTCATCCATGGGGCCAATGTGGCGGTGTCGGCGCCCAACGCCGGGCAGGTGCTCAATGGGCTGCGGGCGCTGGATTTCCTGGTGGTGTGTGATTTCTTCATGTCGGAGACGGCACAGGAGGCTGATTTGGTGCTGCCGGTCCTGCAATGGGCCGAGGAGGAGGGCACCATCACCAATTTGGAGGGCCGGGTGCTGCGGCGTCGGGCCGCCATCACACCCCCGCTGGGCGCTCGCTCGGAGCTGTGGATCATGGCGGAACTGGCCTGCAGGCTCCAGGCCCCGTCCACCTTCAGCGCCGATCCCGAAACCGTCTTCACGGAGTTGCGGGCGGCCTCCGCCGGCGGCTTGGCCGACTACTCGGGCATCGACTACCCGCTATTGGATTCGGGCGCGGCGGCCTACTGGCCCTACCCGGTCGGCAGCCACGGCACGCCCCGGCTCTTCCTGGACGCTTTTGCCCACCCGGACGGCCGCGCCGTGTTCACGCCCGTCACCCCCGCCGCGAACCCGGCACGGGACCCGCTCTTCGCCGGCGCAACCCTGGCCCTAGTCACGGGGCGGCTGCTGGAGCACTACCAGTCCGGCGCCCAGACCCGCCGGGTGGAGGCGCTGGCCGGTGCCGTGCCCCGTGCCGAGTTGCTGATCCATCCGCTGGCTGCGGCGTCCCGTGGGATTTCCGACGGCGCACAGGTCACCGTGGCCAACGCCCGCGGCACGGTGCGGTGCGCGGCCAAGATCAGCACGGCCATCCGCTCCGACACCGTCTTCCTGCCGTTCCATTTTGCCCAGGCGGAGAACGCGAACTTGTTGACCAGCCAAGCCACCGACCCCATCTCGGGTATGCCGGAGTTCAAAGCCAGCGCCGTCACCGTCACGGCACTGGCCACCGTCCCCGCGCTGCCGCAAAACTGAAGCACCCCTGAAGGAGGAGCCATGACAAACACACCCCTGCACATAGTTGTTGTGGGCTATGGGCCTGTTGCCGCCAGGTTCACGGACCAGCTACTCCCCGCCGTCCGCAGCGGTGCCGTGGCGCTCACAGTCATCGGCGAGGAACCCACCGCCGCCTACAACCGCGTGATGGTGGCCGATCTTGGCGTGGGGCGCACCACCGCGGCAGCCATTGCGCTGTCCGACGCCGCGGAACTCATCGCTGCGGGCGTCAACGTCCACCTGGGCACGCGGGTGCTGCGCCTGGACCGGGCCCGTCAGCACGTGCTGCTGGCGGACGGCACCTCCCTGCACTACAACAAACTGGTCTTCGCCACCGGTGCGCGTCCCGTGGTGCCAACCCTGCACGGCCTCAACCCGGACCCGGCCGCCCGGGTGCCGCTGCCCCGTGGCGTCACGGCGCTGCGCGATCTTGCCGACGCCGCACAGCTGCGCAACGCCGTCGAACGCAAGGCAAAAGTGGTGGTGCTGGGCGGCGGCATCCTGGGCCTGGAGGCGGCGCTGGCCGCGCAGGATGAGGGCGCCAGTGTCACTGTGGTCCACCACGGCCCGCACACGCTGGCCCGGAGCATCGACGCCGGCGCCGGCCACACCCTGGCCGCCGCGCTGCGTGCCAGTGGCGTCACCGTCGTCTCCAACGCCCGCTCCGTCGGTGTGGAGCTGAGGCCCGACGGCGAACCTGGGTTCTCTGCCCTGCTGCAGGAAAGTGGCGCTCGCGTGGAGGGTGATCTGCTGGTGCTCTCCTGTGGCGTGCGGCCTCGCGTAGAGGTGGCGGCCGGGGCCGGACTGGCCACGGACCGCGGCATCCTGGTGGATCACGGGCTGGCTGCCCTGCACGATCCCCACGTCTTTGCCATGGGCGACTGCGCGCAGATCCGCTGCCTGGACTCCGGCTGTGCCGAGTGTGCGGCCGGCAGCGGCCCGCTGGGACTGATTGGCCCCGGTTGGCGGCAGGCCGAATGGCTCGCGGAATTCTTGCTGGGATCCCTGGCAGTGCCGCTGGCGCCCGAGCGCGCCCCTGTCATGATGCTCAAGGCCCGGGGCGTGGACGTTGCCGCCGCGGGGGACGTGCAGGCAGGGCCGTTCGATGCCGCCCCGGGCCTGTCCGTGAGCCAGTGGGCGGACCCCGAACACGGCAAGTACGTCAAAATGAGCACACGCAATGGCGTGCTGGCCGGCTTCATCAGCGTGGGCATGCCCCGCACGGGTGCCGAGCTCACACTGCTCTTTGAACGCGGCGCCGAACTTCCGGCGGACAGGTCCGCGCTGCTGCGCCTGGATGGACCCGACAGGGACGTGGCAGCCAAGGCGGATCCGGCCCGGACGGTGTGCCGCTGCGCCGGGGTTGCGGAGGAAACCATTACGGCTGCTGTCACCGGCGGTTGTTCAACGGTTGCAGAAATTTCAGCGCAGACCAGGGCGGGCACCGGGTGCGGCGGCTGCCACGGGGATCTGAAGGAACTGATCGAGAAGCACTTCGCCCCCGCCTAAAACCAACTAGCCCGCAGAAAACGGCGAAAAATCGATCAAAATCGCGATTTTTCGGCGTTTTCTGCGGGTCAGATTGAAGGGGTGGGTGTTACATGTGGGTGTGGAGGCGGCGGGCCGCTTCGGCGATGGAACCCGAAAGGGACGGGTACACGGTGAAGGTGTTGGCGACGTCGTCCACGTGTAGCTTTTGCGTGACGGCCAAGGCGATCGGGAAGATCAGCTCACACGCGCCGGCACCCACCACAACACCACCAATGACTGTTCCGGAGCCCTTGCGCGCAATGATCTTGATGAATCCGTCGTTGACGCCGCGCATCTTGGCCCGGGCGTTGGTGTGCAGGGACAGCTTGATGACGTCGCCCTGGTACTTGCCGGAGGCCAAATCGGCTTCCGAAACACCCACCGAGGCAATCTCGGGGGAGGTGAAAATGTTGGAGGAAACCTGGGTCAGCTTCAGCGGGCGCACTCCGTCGCCGCCCAGGTGGGCCACGGCGATGCGGCCCTGCATGGCAGCAACCGAGGCCAGGGCAAACACACCCGTGCAGTCGCCGGCCGCGTAAACGTTGGGCGCGCTGGTGCGGGAAACACCGTCCACCTTGATGTGGCCGCTGGCGGTGACTTCAACCCCGGCCGCCTCCAAACCAATGTCGGTGGTGTTCGGGATGGAACCCACGCAGACCAGGCAGTGCGATCCGGTGACCTTGGTGCCATCGCCCAAGGTGACAACTACGCCGTCGGCCGTGCGTTCCACAGCCTCGGCACGGGACTTGGACAGCACACGCAGACCGCGCCGGGCAAAAACATCCTCCAGCACGGCGGCGGCGTCCGAATCCTCACCCGGCAACACCTGCTCACGGCTGGAAATCAGGGTGACCTTGGAGCCCAGGCCGTTGAAGGCGGAGGCAAATTCGGCGCCTGTGACGCCGGAGCCCACCACAATGAGCTCCTCGGGAAGCTCGTCAAGATCGTAGATCTGGGTCCAGTTCAGGATGCGTTCGCCGTCGGGCTGGGCCGTGGCAAGTTCGCGCGGATGGGCACCCACGGAGACCAGGATGGCGTCGGCCTTGATGATTTCCTTGGACTCGCCGCGGTCCACTTCAATGGTCCGGTTGTCCAGCAGCCGGCCGGTGCCAATCACAATCTTCACCCCCACGGCCTCGAGCCCGGCGCGAATGTCCGCAGACTGTTCCCGGGCCAGGCGCATGACGCGTTCGTTAATGTGCTTGAGGTCTGCACGCATGACCGTCTTGGGGTTGCCCTCAGGTGTTTCGAAGCTCACACCGAGCTCGGTGGAGTCAACGCTGCGATTCATGGCCTCGGCCACCGCGATCAGGGATTTGGACGGGACCACATCGGTGAGCACTGCCGCGCCACCCAATCCGGCGCGCTCCACAATGGTCACGGATGCACCCATCGAGGCGGCCACCATGGCGGCTTCATAACCGCCGGGTCCACCACCGAGGATGGCTAGGCTGGGAAGGGCAAAGGGCTGAAAGACATCTTGTTGGCTCGTCACAATTGTTCATTCTTCCCTAGCTTGCGCTATGCACCAAGTTATTCGAGCCTGTGTACGCAGGCACGAGGTGCCGGTATGTTGGTTCCGTGACTAATCAACTTTTTCCGGCGGACACAGATCCTACCGAACTGGCCCGCGAGGCCGCAGCATATATTGCCGAACACACGGGCGTAACCCACCACGACATTGCCGTAGTACTCGGTTCCGGCTGGGGTGAGGCGGCAGGCCTCATCGGCGAGGTGACGGCCACCGTGGACGCCGCAGAGGTGCCCGGCTTCTCGGCGCCCGCCGTGGTGGGCCATGTGGCCACCCTGACCTCCATCCGCACACCCGGCGGCAAAAACGTCCTGGTGCTGGGCGCCAGGACCCACTTCTATGAGGGCAAGGGCGTGCGCGCCGTGGTCCATGGCGTGCGGACGGCAGCTGCCTGCGGCGCCACCACCCTGGTGCTGACCAACGGTTGCGGCGGGCTCAACGAGGACTGGACGCCCGGCACCCCCGTGCTCATCAGCGACCACATCAACCTCACGGCCTCCTCCCCGCTGGAAGGCGCCACATTTGTGGACCTGACGGACCTCTACTCCACCCGCCTGCGTACACTGGCCCGCGAGGTGGACCCGTCGCTGGCGGAGGGCGTGTACGCACAGTTCACGGGCCCGCACTATGAAACCCCCGCCGAGGTCCAGTACGCCAAGCGCATTGGTGCCGATCTGGTGGGCATGTCCACCGCGTTGGAGGCCATCGCCGCGCGCGCAGCGGGCATGGAAGTGTTTGGCATCTCCTTGGTGACTAATCTGGCGGCCGGGATCAGCCCCATTCCCTTGAGCCACGCGGAAGTTATCGAGGCCGGCGCGGCTGCCGGTCCCCGAATTTCGGCCCTGCTGGCAGATATTATCGCCAAACTGTAGCGCCATCTTCAAGGAGTGCGGCTACATTTATGGGGTGAGACATGTAGATGAGACCACCTCGACGTCCAAAGCCGCACTCGAGACCGAGGCCCTGAAGGCCGCTGCGCTGCAGTGGGCCAGCCACGATCCCGACCCCGCCACGGCGGCCCAGCTGCGCAGCTGGGTCGCTGAGGGGTCCCCGGAACTGACGGACAGCTTCACCGGCAACCTGGCGTTCGGCACGGCCGGGCTGCGTGCGGCCATGGATCCGGGCCCGAACCGGATGAACCGGATTGTGGTGCGCCGCGCCGCTGCCGGGGTGGCGGCCCACCTGCTGGCCCTGGCTGAATTGTCCCCGGAGTCCCAGCCGTCCCAGACGTCCCAGGATCAGACGGACGACGCCGGAACCTCCCCCGCGGGCGAGCCCGCCGCCCAGCCCGCGCACCAGCCAACCGCCTACCAGCCCAGGGCTGTTGTGGGCTTTGATGCCCGCTACAACTCAGCAGTCTTTGCCCAGGAGACGGCGGCCATCTTTGCGGCCGCCGGCATCGAAACGTTCCTGCTGCCCGCCGCCCTGCCCACACCCGTCCTGGCCTATGCCGTGCGGGCACTGGAGTGCGAGGCCGGCGTGATGGTCACGGCCAGTCACAACCCGCCTGCGGACAATGGCTACAAGGTTTACCTGGGCGGCCGGGCGGTGGCCCCGGAGGCTCGCGGCGTCCAGATTGTGGCTCCCCACGATGCCCAGATCGCAGCGCACATCGACGCGGTGTCCAACACGGCGGAGATGGGTGACACCTCGGCCATTGCGTTGGCCGAAAGCGGCTGGAACGTGGTGGCTCCGGAGCTTCTGGAAAACTACCAGCACACCATCACCGACTTTACCGACCGTGACGCGTTCCCGCACCGTGAACTGCGCATTGTGCACACCTCCCTGCACGGGGTGGGGCATGAGACGGCACTGGCGGTGCTGCGCGGTGCCGGCTTCACGGACATCCATGCCGTGGATGAACAATCCGCACCCGACCCCGTTTTCCCCACCGTCTCCTTCCCCAATCCGGAGGAGCCGGGAGCCATGGATTTGGCTTTTGCGCTGGCGGAAAAGGTGCGTGCTGATGTGGTGCTGGCCAACGATCCCGACGCCGACAGGGTTTCCGTGGGGGTCAAGGACCCGGCGAGCGGGCAGTGGCGTCAGTTGCACGGCGACCAGGTGGGCGCACTGCTGGGCGCCCATGTGGTGGCCCGCGGCGGCCACGTGGGCAGCACGGGAACCGCTGGCGACGAGGGCACAGGTGCGGCAAAACCCGTGTTTGCGAACTCCATTGTTTCTTCACGGCTCCTGGCCAGGATTGCGGCCGCGGCCGGCTTTGAGCACGTTCAGACCTTGACCGGATTCAAGTGGATTTCCCGGGTGCCGGGCCTGAGCTATGGCTATGAGGAAGCCCTGGGCTACTGTGTGGCCCCGGAAGTGGTGCGTGACAAGGACGGCATCTCCGCCGGGCTGCTCGTGGCGGAGATGGCTGCCGGCCTCAAGGCTGTTGGCAGGACGCTCCAAGACGTGCTGGATGATCTGGCCCTGGCCCACGGCCTGCACGCCAGCAACCAGATCAGCATCCGGGTGGAGGATCCGGCCGAGATTGAGAGCATGATGGCCAGGCTCCGGGCCCAGCCGCCGGCCAGCTTTGACGGCTCGGCCATTGCCCAGTTCACCGACCTCTCGGTGGGCACACCCCAACTTCCCGCGACCGACGGCGTGAGTTACCTGAGCGAGAACGGCACCCGGGTCATCGTCCGGCCCAGCGGCACCGAGCCTAAGCTCAAGTGCTACCTGGAGGTCATCGTGCCCGTGGCCGGGCGGGAGCAACTTCCGGCAGCTCAGCAGGAAGCAGAACGCGCGCTGGCCGCCGTGGTGCAGGACGTCAAGGCCTCGCTGGGGCTGGAACCGCTCTAAACCGATCCCTGATGCGGGTATGGCGCTGACTCACGCATCGTTTGGACACCTGATGCGGGTATGGCGCTGACTCACCCATCGTTTGGACACCTGATGCGGGTGTGGCACTGACTCACCCATCGTTTGGACACCTGATGCGGGTGTGGCGCTGACTCACGCATCGTTTGGACACCTGATGCGGGTGTTTGGCAGAAGCACCCGCATCAGCTGCCCAAAAGATTCGAGTTGGGGCTGGAACCGCTCTACACCGAAACCTCAACCACGCCATCCACCACCCGCACGGGATACGTGCCCAGGTGCAGTTCGGGGCGCCCAAAACACTCCCCCGTGGCCAAGGAGTAGACCTCCTTGTGCAGCGGGGAGGCGATGGTGTGGGTGCGGCCCCGCGTGCCCACCATTCCGCGGGACATGACGTGAGCGCGGGTACTCGGATCGGCCTGGGCCACGGCAAAGACGTCCCCCCGCCCCACCCGGAACAGGGCCAGTTGCTGCCCCTTGACCAACGCCGCCTCGCCCCAGGAATCGGCCAAATCATCGAGTCGACATACCCGGACCCACTGCGCTGCGGCCGGCGCTGCGGCTGGCGCTACGGCCAGGGCTGCGGCAGTCGGTGTGGCGGCAACAGGTGCGCCCAAGGTGGCGGGCTTTTCCATGACGATTTCCATGAGCGTTCCTTAAATAGGGGTCCGAACTGTTTGGTTCACACACTAGGGAGCCCATGTTTCGCCCTGCCGCCGCGCATGTGACAGGGGCGTAAATCCTGTGTCACCGCCTGCAACGGATGGCCGGTAGGAGGACGTTAACTGTCCGTTACACAAGCGAAACGGCTCGGCAATGCCTGTTTTCTACCATGGAACTACACGTTGGTGCAGGCACCAGCCCAGTGAAAGGCCATAGCCATGAAGCAGCCAAACGCGCAGGACCCCAAGAACCCCATTGCCCCAGAAGCGTTCCGCAGGATCGTCGTGGTGGGTGGCGGTCCCGCCGCCCACCGCTTTGCCGAGGCCATGCACGCCCGCGGCCTGCAGGGTTGGCATCTGACGGTGTTGACCGAGGAGGTCCACGCCCCCTATGACCGGGTGGCCCTGAGCCAGGCCCTCACCCAGGTGGATACGGACCTGAGTCTGGGCGATCCTGCCCTGTGGGAGCACCCCGCCGTAACTTTGGTCCGCGGTGCGCAGGTGGCCGCCATTGATCCGGAAAATCAGACGGTGCAGACCATGGCTGGCGGCGAACTGACGCACTACCCCTATGACGAGCTGGTTCTGGCTACCGGATCCGATGCCGTCCGGCTGTCCATTCCGGGCGCCGAACACACTCACGTTTACCGCACTCTTGAAGACGTGTGGACACTGAACGCACAGCTGGAGCTGCTGGGGCAGAAGCTGGGCCGGACGGTGAACACGGCCGTCATTGGCGGCGGTCTGCTGGGGTTGGAAGCCGCCGCGGGGCTCATTAAGCTTGGCGCCGCCTCGGTGGTCATCAACGGCGGCAATTGGCTCATGAACACCCAGCTGGATGAGGGGGCGGGCCAGGCCCTGGGACGTTTGGTGGCCGCCAAGGGCATGAACGCCACAGCGGGCGTCTTCCCCGCAGCAGTTCAGACGGATCGCGAAGGACAGGTCACCGGTGTTCTGATGGCCGACGACTCGGTGGTGCCCGCCGATCTGGTGGTGGTGGCCGTGGGTGTGCGCCCCCGCGACGAACTGGCCCGGGGGGACGACGGCGGCGCCCTCCACGGTTTTGAACTGGGCCCGCGCGGCGGCGTAGTCATTTCCGAGCACTGCGCCACCACGGTTCCGGGTGTGTGGGCCATCGGTGAGGTGGCCAACTTTGGCGGCATGTGCCTCGGCCTGGTGGCCCCGGCCAACACCATGGCGGAGATCGTGGCGGACAGGTTGCACGGCGGCAGCGCCACGTTCCCCGGCTTTGACACGGCCACCAAGCTCAAGCTTTCCGGCGTGGACGTGGCCAGTTTTGGCGACGCGTTTGCCCGGGCTGAAGGCAGCCTGGAGGTGGTGTACGCCGATCCCGCCCGCGGCGTCTACCAAAAGATCGTCACCAGCTCCGACGCGAAGGTCCTGTTGGGCGGCATCTTTGTTGGCGACGCCACCCCCTACACCAGCCTGCGCCCCCTGCTGGGCCGGGAGCTGCCCGCGGAACCCGGAGCGTTCCTGTCGGCGGCCGGCGGAGGGGATGCGCCCGTCGTCGAGCTTCCCGACGACGCCATCCTGTGCTCCTGCAACAACGTCACCGCCGGTGGCATCCGCGACGCCGTCAACGGCTGCGGCACCTGCGAGGGGCAGGACCCGGTTCAGGACCTGCCCGGCCTGAAGGCGTGCACGCGGGCCGGCACCCAATGCGGTTCCTGCGTGCCCCTGCTGAAAAAGCTCATGGAGGGCGAGCTGGCCAAGTCCGGAATCGCCGTCTCCAAGGCCCTGTGTGAGCACTTTGCCATGTCCCGGCCCGAACTTTTTGAGGCTGTCCGGGCCCTGGAGCTCAAGAGCTTCCCTGACATTCTGGCCCGCTTCGGCATCGATGAAACAGCCAAGGAAGGCCGCGGCTGCGACATCTGCAAGCCCACGGTGGCCAACATTCTGGCCAGCCAGCACGGGGAATACGTGCTCGACGCCGGTCGCGGCACCCTGCAGGACACCAACGACCGGGCGCTGGCCAACATGCAAAAGGACGGCAGCTACTCGGTGGTGCCGCGCATTCCCGGCGGGGAGATCACCCCTGACAAGCTGGCCGTGATCGCCCAGGTGGCCCTGGACTTTGGCCTGTACACCAAGATCACCGGAGGGCAGCGGATCGATTTGTTCGGGGCCCGGCTGGAGCAGCTGCCGCAGATTTGGAAGATCCTGATCGACGCCGGCATGGAGTCCGGGCAGGCGTACGGGAAGTCCCTGCGCACCGTGAAGTCCTGCGTTGGTTCCACCTGGTGCAGGTTTGGCGTCCAGGATTCGGTGGCCATGGCCATCGAGCTGGAGCTGCGGTACCGGGGCCTGCGCAGCCCGCACAAAATCAAGCTGGGTGTCTCCGGCTGCGCCCGGGAATGCGCCGAGGCCCGCGGCAAGGACGTGGGCATCATCGCCACGGCCGACGGCTGGAACCTGTACGTTGGCGGCAACGGCGGGGCCACCCCGGCGCACGCCCAGCTGCTGGCCAAGGACCTGGATGGGGACACCCTGGTGCGCTACATCGACAGGTACCTCATGTACTACATCCGCACGGCGGACCGGCTGCAGCGCACAGCCCGCTGGCAGGAGGACCTCCCCGGCGGCCTGGCCCATGTGGTGGACGTGGTGGTCAACGATTCCCTCGGCATTGCTGAAGACCTCGAGGCGGCCATGGCGGCCCATGTGGAGAACTACCAGGACGAATGGGCGGCAACCCTGGCAGACCCCGAGCGCCTGCTCCGCTTCCGCTCCTTTGTCAACGCCCCCGAATCCCTGGACGAATCCATTGTGTTTGTTCCCGAACGCGGCCAGATCCGCCCCGCCACCGAGTCGGAAAGGGCCGAAAGCGGTCCTGTGTTGATAGCCACCCACATTCCCGTTCGTGGCGCAGACGCGCCCACCCATTGAAGGCAGGGACCATGCCACGCACACGGCGTTCTGGACGCATCACCCTTGTTGGCGGCGGCCCCGGCCCCGCAGATCTGTTGACCCTGCGCGCCGCCAAGGCACTGGCTGAGGCGGACGTGGTCTATTTTGACCGGTTGGGCCCCACCGAAGATTTGGCGGTTTTGGCGCCGCGGGCCACCTTTGTGGACGTGGGCAAGACGCCGGGGCATCACAAGGTTGTGCAGGAAGACATCACGGCCAGGATGATCTGTGACGCCCGAAGCGGCCTGCATGTGGTGCGGCTCAAGGGTGGGGACCCGTTTGTGTTTGGCCGGGGAGGGGAGGAAATGGCAGCAGCCGTGGCTGCGGGCATCCCCGTCACCGTGGTGCCCGGGGTCTCCAGCGCCGTCGCCGTACCCGGCGCGGCCGGCATCCCCGTGACGCACCGCAATGTGAGCCACTTGTTCACTGTGGTGTCCGGCCACGCGCCCCTGACTGGCAAGGAGCACAGGCACTTGGCTGGCTTGGGCGGGACCATTGTGGTTCTGATGGGCATCGGCACCCTGCCCTCGCTGGTGGCAGGTTTGCGCATGGCCGGGCTGGCCGCTGGGACTCCGGTGGCCGTCGTCGAACGCGGATTCAGTCACACCCAGCGCACCACCATCGCCACACTCGGCACCATTGTGGGCGCGTCCTCTACCTGCCGCAACCCCGCGGTGATCGTCATTGGGGATGTGGTGGCCCTTGCCAAGGACAACGGTCTGGCCGTCGCGGATTTCCTCGACGATGCCCGTTTGCAATCGGCGTAGGGCACCTGGGGTGAACCGCCGGGAATGTGCGGGCCTAGGCCAGCTGCACCCGCGCAAATCTGTGCTTGAAGCTCAGGGCTGGCAGCTCAATCCAACGGTAAGACGCCTCGGCCACAGCAAAGGTGACTGCGAGCGCACACGCGATCAGCACGGCGGGGTGATGAATGAACTGTTGCAGCGTTTCCAGGGCCAAGAGGTTCCACAGGTACAGCCCATAGGAACGCTGGCCCAAGTATCTGAGCACCGGGGATCCCAGCACGCGCGTGGACAGGGCCGTGCGGCTGCCGGCGTTCGGCCCCAAGCTCCGCCCCGCACTCCGGGCAATGATGGCGCAAGTGGCCACGCTCAGGACCGGGATGCTCACGGCGTGGGTCACCACGCTGTCCAGATCGGGCGGGTAGATCGCCACCAGAAGGAGCAGGCACCACGCCATGGGCGAGAACCGGGCAAGGTCCGCGCCGAACCGGCCCTGGGTTCGGTGTTGGGCGATGGCCAGGGACGCGCCCATGAGCAGCGGGGCAATCCACGTCCACGTCCGGTAGAAGGACATGGGTCCGAACACCAGGAACGCTGCAATGCCCAGTGCGGCAAAGACCACGGCAGCCCCCAGGACAATCCCCTGCAGGTGCCGCTTCAGCACGGGCACGCCCAACATGAGAATCAGCACCACCGGCCATACCAGGTAGAACTGTTCCTCCACGGACAACGTCCACAGCGGAGTCATGGCATGCGGAATCTGAAGGCCGGCAAAATCCACCCAATTGAAGACGTAGAAAAACGCCAGCGCGGCACCGGTCACAGCACCGCCCCGGTCCAGGTGCAGGGTCGCGCCGAACGTGAACGTCAGGGCGAGGGCCACCAGCAGAAATGCGTACAGTGCCGGCAGCAACCGCAAGGCCCGCCTGGCGTAGAACGCCTTGAGGCTAATCCGCCCCGAGCGCTCATATTCAGCCAGGAGCAACGTGGTGATGAGGTATCCGCTCAGGACAAAGAAGATGAGGACTCCGTACGCGCCGCCGCGGAATCCGCCAGGGACAAAGTGGGACGCGATCACGGCACTGATGGCGATCCCACGAATGCCGTCAAGGGCTGCGTTGAGTGGTGCGGCCCGGACGTGCGGCGCGGCAACTGGCTGGACGGCCACGATCTCTCCCCCGTTTGCGCCATGGCGTCGATCGCCCCGGCCCTTGGTTCCGGGTTCACTGTATCCCGGTACGCCGCGGGGTTTCCAACCCCGGCGTTGCACACCACGCAATAGTCGCCGCTCTCGGTAGCATTGCTAAGACTTCCCCTCCCATGCTGGTTTGCCAGCCGGCTTCTAAGGAACACATGAGCGAATCACCAGAGCGCCGCCCCGCCCAGCCCCTGCGCGGATTCCGGATCGGCGTCACGGCCCACCGCAGGGCCGGGGACCTCATCGAGGCGCTGGAACGCCGCGGCGCGCAGGTTTTGCATGCCCCCGCACTGAAGATTGCCCCGGTGGAGGACGACGACGCCCTGCGCGCGGAAACGTCTGCCGTGATTGCCGCGGCCCCGGACATTGTCATGGTCACCACCGCTTATGGGATGCGCCGCTGGTGCGAGGCCGCCGACGCCGCCGGGCAGGGCGAGGAATTGCTGGCCGCCCTGGCCAGCGCCGCCATTTATGTGCGCGGGCCCAAGGCCCGCGGCGCCGTCCGTGCCGCCGGCCTGGATGACCTGGGCATCAGCCCGGACGAGACCACGGCAACCCTGACGGAGCTGGTGATTGCCGCCGGCGTTGAGGGGAAAACTGTGGCCGTCCAGGTCCACGGCTACACGGACGTTGCTGCGCTTCAGCGGCTCCGTGCCGCCGGGGCAACAGTGCTGACGGTGACCCCGTACCGCTGGGTCAACGCGGAGGACGGTGACAAACTGCCCCAACTCATCGAGGCCGTGATCAACGGGGAACTCGATGTCATCACGTTCACCAGCGCGCCCGCGGTGGACGCCGTGTTGAGCACCGCCGAGCAGTTGGGGCGGGGCCCGGAGTTCCTCGCGGCCCTGCGCGGTAGCGGGCTGGGGCACGTGGTCAGTGCCGCCGTCGGGCCCGTCACCGCTTCCCCCCTGGAAGAAGCCGGGATCACGCCACTGGTGCCGGAAAGGTTCCGGATGGGCGCCCTGATCAAAACCGTCTGCGACCACTTGGAACAAACCGCCGTGCTGCGCCGGGAGAGCGCGGGGATGCTGCTGGAGGTGCGCGGGCAGTCGCTCACCGTGGACGGAATCCCCATCCCCCTGGCCCCCGCCCCGCTGCAGCTGTTGCGGGCGTTGATGCGCGCCGGCGGAGCAGTGGTCTCGCAGGCTGATTTGGCGGCCGAGATGGGCCAAGGAGACGCCGATCACGCCTTGCACATGACCATCAGCCGCCTGCGCTCAGCCCTGCCCGATCCCGCCATTGTGGAAACGGTGGTCAAGCGCGGCTACCGCCTGCGCTGAGGGCTACGCCGGGCCGCCGCCGGGCCGCGAATGTGGCACCATGGTGTAATCACCCAGCACGTAGGAAGGTTCACATCATGACACCCACCAGCCCCTTGGCAGAACCCAACGCCACAGACGATTTGGCCCGGTACATTGACCACACCCTCTTGGCGCCCGAGGCCAGCCGTGCGGACATTCTGCGGCTGTGCAAGGAAGCTGCTGAGCACCACTTCAAGTCGGTCTGCGTCAACCCGGTCTGGGTGGAAACTGCCAAGAAGGCGCTGCTGGGCACGGGCGTGCTGACGTGCACCGTGGTGGGATTCCCCTTGGGCACGCACAATACCGACGTTAAGGTTTTTGAGGCCCGCGGGGCCACCATGGACGGCGCCGACGAGGTTGACATGGTCATCAACATCGCCTCCGCCCGGGCCCTGGACAAGGACGCCCTGGTCTCCGACATTTCAGCTGTTGCCGAGGTGGTCCACGCGGAGGATTCACTGCTGAAGGTCATCATTGAAACCTCCCTGCTGAGCGACGCCGAGAAGATCCTCGCGTGCCAGGCATCCGTTGAGGCCGGGGCCGATTTTGTGAAGACGTCTACCGGTTTCAACGGCGGCGGTGCCACCGCGTCCGACGTCGCACTCATGCGCCAGACCGTGGGTCCGGACCTGGGTGTGAAGGCCTCCGGCGGTGTCCGCACCCGTGAGAAGGCACTGGAAATGATTGCCGCCGGCGCCACCCGCATCGGCACCAGCTCCGGTATTGCCATCGTCACCGGTGGGGCAAGCACCTCTTCGTACTAATCCGTACTAAGATCGTGGGTAGATCAGCGCACCGGACAGCCGGTGCATCCACTCAGCTCCCCGTTTTGGGGTCAGGAGGAAACGTGTCCAACACCCGTTACCGTGGTGAGAACAGCACCGTGCAGTCAGTTGTCTTGTTCGTCATCTTCTTCGCCTTGTTCCTTGGCGGAATCTTTGCCTTCTCCTTCTTCAGCCTGGAGAGCTTTGCGCACGCCTTCCTCCCGGCCGGCTTGGGCATCGGCCTGTGCTTCCTGTCTTTGGTCATCCCGCAGACCTTTTTGGGCCGCTCAGACTCCGCCGGAGAGTAGCCTCTTTTACAACTGACCCGCAGAAAACGACGAAAATCGCGTCCAAAACGCGTATTTTCGCCGTTTTCTGCGGGTCAGTTTTGTTTAAGGCAGAACCGTGACAGTCCTGGCCGGAGTGTCACCCGGCTTGTAGCTACTGGAGCCAAGGTACTTGGCGTTCAGTATGTGTTTGCCCACCTTCAGTGAGGTGTATTTGAAGCCAGCCTTGCCGTTGACCAGCTTGACCGGTGCTCCCACCTTGGTGTTCCAATCGTAGAACTGCACCCAGCCCGTGGGAGTGGCACCGCCCGCAAGCCGTGGGGCAATGACCGCCTGGACTGTGACGGCTTGGCCCCACGGGATATCTCCATGGTGCGAGGAATGGAATTCGGTCCGGATGGCTGCCAGCGCCGATGTCACCGTATGTGTGACCGGTGCGGACATGGATGAGTAGTAGCTCGGATTCCAGGGGTCGTGAACGTACTCGGCCGTAATAACGTGCCTGCCGGCGCTCATGCCTGTTGTGGTGAAGTTTGCGCGCCACCCCGTCAGCACGGGCGCGGTTGCAACCTCCACCCCGTCAATCCAGAACGTCACCCCTCCCAGGGGTGCAGTGGTCAGTGGCCCCATCGGTGTGGAAACCTGTGCGGTGACGCTGACCATTTGCCCCAGTGTGGAAGTTCCCGAGGGGCTGAGCGTCAGCGTGGTCTGGGTGTTGGGCCCGGTATGTACCACCACCGGGAAGCGGATGGTCTTGGGTGCAAAGTTGCTGTCCCCGGAATAGGCTGCGCGGAAGTAATGCGTACCAAGACCCAACGGGGGTGCTATCAGGACAAAAAGTCCCGGGAGAATGTTGTTGGACAGGACATCGGTGCCCAGCACGGTGTCTCCGGCGTCCGGCAGGAGAACCACCGTCCCGGTGGGCACCTTGGCGGTGGGCGCCGTGGGCAACACCTGCCCCACTACCTGGGCCGAGTCGCCGTCAAAGACAAACTGGAAGTTGCCGTTGGCGCTCATGGTGACGTCCGCGCGGCCGCTCGGGTAGGAAGCGGCGTTGGCCGGAACCAGTCCCGTGAAGGCGAGCAGCAGGGCGGCGACAAGCGGCAATGCAAAGAACTTTCGGGCGGCGATTCTGCGCTTGGGCGCAGCAACTAAACTATTCACGGTAGATCTCACTTCCTTGACACTTGGTTAAGGAAAGCCCCCCAGTACCTCCGCAGGCCGCGAACGGCCAATGGCCCAAGGCTATACCTGCTGTTGTCCCGGCGGAAGTAAAATACTCAAACTCTGCCCCGATCATCCGCTTTGCCTTTTAGATGAACGGTATGGGGCTATGCGCCAGTCGGGGAGTTGGCGGCGCATAGCCTGGGGCCCCTTTGTGTCTGCGAACGCGTAGTGGCTGGCGTGGCGCCTGTGTCACAGCAGCGCAGCGTTGACAAGGATGGCGGCGCATAGCCAAAGCCGGTGCTGCCTGATTTGAGTGCATGCGCCACCCTGGTTCTCAGCGCTGCGCATGATGCTGGGCAGCCCCGGTTCTGGGTGTCGCAGCACCGTCAGCAACCACAGGATTCCTGCCTCGCAAGCAATAGTGACCGTCACCAGCGGCGCGGCAACGCCACCCACCAACTGGCCCGCAGAAAACGCCGAAAATCACGGTAAAACCGTGTATTTTCGCCGTTTTCTGCGGGCCAGTTGCTTAAGCGCTGGCAGGTACCGTCTCGAAGATCGCCTCGAGCACGCCCTGCGCCCACTTGAGGACCTCGGCGTCGGCCAGGTCACGGCCACCAATGCGGGCAGTCTTCGGCTTGGGGATCAGGATGGAGTTCAGCGCCGGCTTCACCAGGGATCCGGGGTACATCCGGTTCAGGCGCATCTCCTTGGATTCGGGCAGCTCGGCCGGGGCGAACTTGATGAAGTTGCCCTGCAGCGCCACGTCGCTCAGCCCGGCAGTGCGTGCCAGGACCTTGAAATGTGCGACGGCGATCAGGTTGACTGCCGCTGGGGGCAAGTCTCCGTACCTGTCAATGAGCTCGGCCTCAACCTCGGCGATGGCCTCCACGGTCACGGCCGCGGCAAGCTTCCGGTAGGCCTCCAGGCGGAGCCGCTCCCCCGGCACATAGTCGTGCGGCAGGTGGGCGTTGACGGGCAGTTCAATCTTCATCTCCGCCACGCGCTCTTCGCCGTCGCCACGGAAATCGGCAACGGCCTCGCCCACCAGACGGATGTACAGGTCAAAGCCGACACCCTGAATATGGCCGGACTGTTCCCCGCCCAGCAGGTTTCCGGCGCCTCGGATTTCAAGGTCCTTCATGGCCAGGGCCATGCCGGCACCCAACTCGTTGTGCGCGGCAACAGCCTTAAGCCGTTCCAGGGCAACCTCACCCAGCGGCTTGTCGGCCGGGTACAGGAAGTAGGCGTAGGCCCGTTCGCGGCCACGGCCCACGCGGCCGCGCAGCTGGTGCAGCTGCGAAAGCCCGTAGTTTTCGGCCTGCTCCACAATCAGCGTGTTGGCGTTGGAGATGTCCAGGCCGGTTTCAATGATGGTGGTGCACACCAGCACGTCAAAGCGCTTCTCCCAAAAGTCAACAATGATCTGCTCCAGCCGGGACTCGCTCATCTGGCCATGCGCCACGGCCACGCGCGCGTCGGGCACCAGCTGCTGAATGTGGGCTGCCGTGCGCTCAATCGATTTAACCCGGTTGTGCACATAGAAGACCTGGCCTTCGCGCATGAGCTCGCGCCGAATGGCAGCACCCACCTGCTTGTCCGTGTAGCCGCCAACGTACGTTAGCACCGGATGGCGCTCCTCGGGAGGGGTGGCCAGGGTGGATGTCTCACGAATGCCCGTCATGGACATTTCCAGTGTTCGCGGAATGGGTGTGGCACTCATGGCCAGCACATCCACGTTGGTGCGCATCTTCTTCAGCGCTTCCTTGTGCTCCACACCAAAACGCTGTTCTTCATCAACAATCACCAGGCCCAGATCCTTGAAGCCAAAGTCCTTGGAGAGCAGCCGGTGCGTACCGATGACCACGTCCACCGACCCGGTCCGCACCCCTTCCACGATCTCCTTGGATTCCTTGGCCGTTTGGAAACGGGACAGCGCCGCCACCCGCACGGGGAAGCCGGAGAAGCGCTCGTTGAACGTCTCAAAGTGCTGCTGCGCCAACAAGGTGGTGGGCACCAAAACGGCCACCTGCTTGCCGTCCTGCACGGCCTTGAACGCGGCGCGGACGGCGATTTCCGTCTTGCCGTAGCCCACGTCGCCGGAGATGAGCCGGTCCATGGGAACTTCCTTCTCCATGTCCGCCTTCACCTCATTGATGGCCACCAGCTGGTCAGGCGTCTCAACATACGGAAACGCCTCCTCCAGCTCGGCCTGCCAGGGCGTGTCCGGCCCAAACGCGTGCCCCTTGGAGGCCATGCGGGCCGAGTACAGCCGAATCAGCTCCCCGGCGATCTCCTTGACAGCCTTGCGCGCCTTGGACTTGGTGGCCGCCCAATCCGAACCACCCATCTTGGACAGCGCCGGCGCGTCCCCGCCAACATACGCCGTCACCTGGTCCAGCTGGTCGGAGGGCACAAACAGCTTGTCCCCCGGCGCCCCACGCTTGGACGGCGCATATTCCAGCACCAAATATTCGCGCAGGCCCGCCGAGCCGCCCACGCCGGCACCTGCCACCTTGCGTTGAATCAGCTCCACAAACTTGCCCACACCGTGCTGCTCGTGGACCACATAGTCGCCCGCGCTGAGCTGGAGAGGGTCGACGGCGTTCCGACGTTTGGAGGGCAGCTTGCGCATGTCCCGGGTGGACACGGCGGAGGCGCGCCCCAGCAGATCGGCCTCGGTCAGCAGCCCCAGCTTGAGCGAATCCAGCACAAATCCGCGCCCGGTATCCGCCGTGGTCACCTCAATAATGCCCGGCTGGGGTTCGTGATCCAAGGAATCAACGCGCGACGCCGGGATGTTGGCTTCGTGGAAAAGCTCGGCCAGGCGCTGGGCCGGGCCGGGACCCTGGGTGGCCACCACAACCCGCCACTGGTCCTTGACCCGGGCACCCAGGAATTCCATCATTTCCGCCACGTCGCCGCGGTAGCCGCGGGGTTCGCGGGCGTGCAGGTTGAGCACGTCCGTGGCCGGGTCAAGTTCTTCATCCTGCGCCAGAGCGCTGATGGACCACCAACTGACACCGCGCTCCAGTGCGCCGCTGCGGGTCTGGGCCAGGGACTTGAAGCCGGCCTGGGCCAGGTCAACTCCGTGGGCACCCAGATCGGCCGAGCCCAGGTCCAAGGGGGCGTTGCCGCCGTCGGAGGCGGTTGACCATGCGGCCTCGAGGAACTCCTCGTTGGTGGATTCAAGATCGTGGGCGCGGGCACTGACTTTTTCCGGATCCAGCACCACCGTGATGGATCCCGATGGCAGCAGCGAGGTCAGCGGCACCATGCCGTCCACCAGGGCGGGAGCCAGCGATTCCATGCCTTCCACGGCAATGCCGCCGGCAATCTTCTCCAGCATGGCGGCCGCACCGGGCATGCTGTCCTTGAGTTTCGCGGCCCGGCTCATGACGGCCGGGGTGATGAGAATTTCCCGGCAGGGCGGTGCGTACAGCTCGGTGGGGTGGCTGACATCTCCCTTGACGGAGGTCAGGGAGCGTTGGTCGGCCACGCTGAACCAACGCATGGCTTCCACCTCGTCGCCAAAGAATTCAATGCGGATGGGGTGGTTTTCCGTGGGCGGGAAAACATCCAGGATGCCGCCGCGTACGGCAAATTCGCCGCGGTGCGTGACCATGTCAACACGCGCGTAGGCGGCATCGGCGAGCCGTTTGATCAGCTCGGTGAAGGGCACTTCCTCGCCCACGCGAACGTGTACGGGAACCAGCTCACCCAAGCCAGCCACCAGGGGTTGCACCACCGCCCGGATGGGCGCCACCAGCACGCGCAGGGCAGGACCGGCGTCGAGCTCGGGATGGGCCAGGCGGCGCAGCACGGCAAGGCGGCGACCCACCGTGTCGGAACGCGGCGAGAGCCTCTCATGCGGGAGCGTCTCCCAGCTGGGGAACTCCGCCACGGAGCCGGCGGGGAGGTAGGAGTTCAGGGCGGCCACGGTGTCCTCGGCCTCGCGCCCGGTGGCTGTCACGGCCAGGACCACTCCCCCTGTGCCGGGGAGGGCGGCGAGTCCGTCGGCCACCTCGGCCAGCAGCACGGCCCGCATGCCCGCGGGTGCGCTGAAGGCGATGTCAGTGCTGCGGGTGGCCGGGTCGCTGGCGGCGTAGCTGCGGACACGGGCGAACAGTGGATCCTGGGACAGCGCGGTTCGCAACCCTGCAAGACTCATGGGTGATTTTCTCCTTGGCAAGAAACAGATTGGCAAGATACAGACTGGCAAGATACAGATTGGCGCACGACGGCGGCCGCGGCAGTTGTGCGCGCTCCTCACCGTGCCGGGGACAGCACGAAGGCCCAGAATTTCGCAAAAGTTCTAGGACTTCTCCAGCTTACTCCGGGCCGGGCATGCCCCGGCATCTAAGGAGAATCCCTTGCTATCCTAGGAGCTGCCCAACGCACCCCCACCTTTGGAGGAACCATGGCGCTTGCCGCCTCAACAACTCTTTCTGCCACAGCCCAGAGCGTGACAGATGTTTTCACCAACGCCGACTTCGTCAAGCATGTCAGCGAAACCGTGGGCGGGGAGCTGTTGTCGTTCACCGTCAGCGGCCCTACCTCGGCTGCCTTCACCACCAAGACCGTGCGCACCCTGCCCACCACGCGCATGCCTGACATTGTGAAGAAGTTCGTTGGCGCTTCGTTGACTGTGACCCAGGATGAGTCCTGGAGCGCCCCCGCGGCCGACGGTGCCCGCACCAACAGCATCAAGCTGAGCGTGGCTGGCGCTCCCGTGGATGTTACGGCCCTGCAGACGTTGACGTCCAGCGGCGCTTCCACGGTTGTGGAGCTCACCGGCGAGGTCAAATCCGGTGTTCCGTTCCTGGGCGCCAAGATCGCCTCAGCGGCCGAGCCCGTCATTGGCCGGGCGCTGAACCTGCAGGCCAACCTGGCCCAGGAATGGCTGGACACGCACGCCTAAGGAATCTTCCTCGGCAGCCAGGAGGGCTTCGGCACCCGCACGGTCTGCCACGGCTCCCTGTAAATACGGCGCACAACAAATGTTGTGCGCCGTATTTATTTAAGTACTTGTTTTGCGCCAACCGGACACCCTACTCAGTTGCTAGGCAAGTAGTCCTTTGACGAAATTTCCCGGTTTGCAGGCATTCCGGCGGCTGGAAACCAAGTGGCTGTGGCCAAGAACCGAGTGCTGTTGCACAAAACCAAGTGGTGGCCAGCCCGGCGTAGAGTGCTGGCCACTCTAGCCCCTGTTTTTACCGAACCATAGTCTTCGAGCTCCACATCGAAAGAAATTTCAGCATCGGGGAGGGGGCGTCCCCATCAACCGGTGTTGCTTGGACTTTGGGGCTGCAGGCGGGTTCATTCCGTGAAAACTCCGCGGCCGCGTGGTGCCAGAAGAGTCATCGGAGAGCTGGGGAGCCATGAAGAATAACTCGCAACCACGTCAACCTGCCACGGACAAGCGTCCAAACACGCCCAAACTGTGGACCAAAATCATGTCCTCCGCGGCTGTCATTGCGCTGGGGTTCGCCGGATTGGCAGTCATGGCAGCCGGAGCCACCGCAGCACCCGCGGACGAGAAGAGCATCGCCTTCTGCCATGCCACGGGGAGCACAGGGGGCCCCTATGTTTCCTTGGATACCAGCTTGAAGGGCTTCTACAACTCGGGCCACATTGACCATGCCGGCCCTGTCTACCCCGCCACGAATCCTGACGGCACATGGGGCGATATCTATCCGCCGAACGACTACAACCTTGCAGGCCAGAACTGGACTGCTGAGGGCCAGGCCGTATTCAACAACGGTTGCAAAGTACCCGGCAAGGTCTCCGTGGCTCCTGCTGCCCCGGTCGTTGTACAGGCCGTATGCAGCGCCCCGGGCGTTGCCACCTTGCCTGCGCTGGCGCTGCCAGCCAACACAGCGGCCATCAGCTACTCGTACCAGGGCGTCGTTGCAGCCGGCAACACTGTCACACTAGTGGCAACTCCCTCCGCTAACACCGTCTTGTTGGCGGGCAACGGATGGGTGGTCGACGCCGCGGGCTTGGGCCTGTTCACGGTGGTCCTGACAGTCCCCGACTGCACCATCCAACCCACCCTTGTGACGGCATATCCGGTTGCGCCTATGGTGGTTCAGGGCGTGTGTGATCAGTTTGGCCAGCTGAGCGTCCCCACAGTGACCCCGGTCAGCACAGCGGGCATCGTCTACACGGTTCACGGAGTGGCGGCCAACGGAGCCACGGTGACCGTTACGGCCGCGCCGGGCCCGGACACCCAACTTGGCGAGGTACCCGGCTGGACGCCCAATGCGGGTCTTGGCACGGCAACTTACACGGTTGTCCTGCAGACAGTGGTGTGCCCCACCATCCAGGCCAGCACCCCGCCACCATCAACCACACCGGCGACGACGGCGGCCACAACCCCGGCGACGACTCCCGCCACCACGGTGGCCACCACACCCGCAACCACTCCCGCCACCACGCCGGCGACGACGCCTGCCACGACAGTCGCGACCACACCAGCCACGACTCCCGCAACCACTCCCGCAACCACCACGGCCACCACAGCCACCACACCGGTGTCCACCACACCGGCTACAACACCAGCCACAACCGTGGCAACAACACCCGCAACCACGTCAGCCACAACCTTGGCCACCACCCCGGCCGCGACTACGACCACCACTCCGGCAGCCATGCCGGTAGTCAGGGCGCAGGGCGGTTTGGCATACACCGGTCTCGTGGTGGTTCCCACTCTCACCGTGGCGATCATGTTCCTGGGACTCGGCGGCGTGGCACTCTGGCGAAACCGCAGAGTAGCCGGACGGCACTAGCCGACTAGAAAAGCCCACCACCAACGGCCGTTCCCGGACAGTGGCGGACTGAAGGGGTCCTCTCAAATACTTGAGAGGAACCCTTCATGTGCAGGTGCATGCGAACTCGCCCAGGAGTGACCGGATCCGACCACCAAAGTTCAGTCCGAGGCGGCGGAGAACACTATTTAATTCTCTAGAACAACTTATGTGCAGGAGAAGTAGCGGAGCAGCAGGATTCCGGGGTGGTACACAATAGTCCTCGCTGGAGAAGTGACCTCGGGGGTGCTCCAGCCAATGTTTGTCCCCTCTGGATCCACGGCTTTGCCATCCGTTGTGTAGACAACGAACAACTTGGCCGGCAATGTTTGCTTTCCTCCTTCCAGTACCAATCCGAGCAGGCTCAATCCGGGTCCAAACGAAGCCATGGATGTCCCCGATGGCATATCCACATAGCCGAAGGTCGAAACGCCGGTCGTCACACGCATTGCATAGCGCGCACCAGGTGGAAGCAACTGTGTAGGCCATGAAATTTCCGCACTTGTGCCCGCTCCGAGCAGTCCGCCTGTGGTCTTGCAGCTCAATCCCCCGGACACGGGCTGCAGTGTCAGAGCAGCCACCGAAGCACTCGCCACTGCACTCGCCGTCCATGCAGCCTGCGTGGCCTCAACCCGGTCCACCACGCCCAGCGAGATGACCACTGCGAGCGCCGCGATGATCGCCCCTGCACCGAACCATTTACGGCGCCGCATCCCCGGCCTGCCTGCCCCCACGCCTCGGGCACTCCCCGACCGTCCGGCGTCGGACCGGAAGAACGCCACATAGAGCAGGTACACACACAACAGCCCACCCAAGCCAAACACCAATGGCGAGCTGAGCCAGCTGGCCACATACCCAAGGAACGGTGCTGAAAACACCACCCGGTCCACGGGGCCAAAGGAGTATGGCTGCAGATCAGCCACAGGATTTGCATCCCCCTTGAGCGTCAGCCCAGCAGCTGGATCCACTGAGACCACCCGGTGGGTGATGCGCGTTCCGTGGGAAGAAACCACTGAAACAACCTGCCCCGATGCAACCTCCGCGGCAGGTGTGGGCACGGTAAGAGCCAGCGAACCAACGGGGATGCCCGGGCTCATGGAACCGGAAACAACAATCAGCGGCTTCAGGCCCAGTAGCAATGCCAGACCTGCCAGTACTAGGCACAGCAGGCCCAGGGCCGCGCCAGCATTCAGCAACCAGCGTTCCCAGGCAGCGAGTCGTAGAGCATTCTTGGTCATGTCAGGGCACCGTACTTGCTGTAAAAGTTAACGTGATGGTGGTGGACTGGCCTTGCAACGCTGATGCTGCGGCAAGCGGCAATAGCGTGGAAACGCAGAACGAGGCCGACCCCCCGGAGGCAAGGCTGCCCAATGGGTGTGGTGTAGAGATGGGGAAATCAAATCCCGCAGCCTTGGAGTAGCCGGGCGCAACAGAACATGTCCCGACTGTCGCTGAACCATTCACCACGGAACCGCCGGCAGAAACCCCAACAGCCATTGCCGTTCCCAAGGCACCGGCTGCGGCCCCCTGCACGTTGTAGCTGACCTTCGAGGTGCCGGTGTTCTTCACCGTCACCAAGGCAGCCTGGCTCATGCCCGGGTACCAATTGCCAGGGGCGATCGGGATTGTGTAGCTGGTGCTGCTCGAGTCCGCATCTGCCCCCACGGCTATGAAGACGGTGGCTGCTGCTATGTCGGATGTGGCCGTTGCCGTGCCAGTCCATGCGGCCAAGGTGGAAACAGCCCCGAAGCCGGCCAGCAGTCCCAAAGAGAGCAGCGCCTTCACCCGCACCGACCAGCCGGACTGCACAACAGCCCCCCGGCTCACGGGCCGTCTCCCGCCCCGGGAGCGGTGAGCGCCCCGGGAGCGGTGAGCGCCCCGGGAGCGGTGAGCGCCACCGGACGGCTGGAACGTTTCCGGGCCGCCACCAATGCACCCACTCCACCCATCAGCACCGCCAGCCCCACCGGCCAGATGCCTTGGGTTCCGCCGGTGTCACCCAGCTCTCTGTTGTCCGACTCTTCATCTCCCACGCCAGGTGTCCCCTCGTCAGCCACTTCGCCTACATTTACTTGCAGCCGGACCGGCAGCTGCTGCGCCTGCGTGTGGTTGCCGGCCGATTCCGGCAGCCACACGTACGCCTGCAATTGACTGCTGGCACCGGGCTCCAGCGTCACCACCGGCTGCGGCTTCAGCCCAGCCTTGAGGTGGCTCCGCTCAACGCCATCCGAGTCAGGGACGGCCAGCCACACGTTGACTGCCATGGCGTTGTCATTGCGGATCCACAGGCTTTGGGCAACACCCTCACCCGGCACCAACTGGGTCGCCGACGTGAACAGGACCGGCACGCTCGCCGAATATTCCACCCCGTCCGCGCTGAAGGCAAGGTTCGTCTTCTGGCTGGCTGGCTTCACAGCAAGTACGACGGCGTCGCGAGAGTCCTGCGCGAACGCGGGCGACGCTGTGGTGCCGATGGTCGCGGCGAGCGCAACAGCCGTTGCCAGCACGGTCCTGCGGCTGGGTCGGCTCCGGGCAGGACGGCCGGATGGATCAAAGGCGGGGGTCATGGCGTCCTGCTCCTTCGGTAGCGATCCCGCAAGGCACCCACAGTCATGAAGGTGGAGTAGCCCAGCAACCCAGCGACGGCCGCAATCGTGAGCCATTGGCGTTGAGAGCCGTTCAGGGCGCTATTGACGTGGCCCAGTAACGGCACTTTGTACCAGAGGCTGCCACGGACCTGTTCAGGCAGCACAGCTGGGTCATTCGCCGCATTGGCGTCTCCGCGTGTGGTGAAGCGCAGTTCTCCGCCCAAAGTGGACCCCACCCCGACAATCCTGTGTGTGATGACGGAGGCCTTGCCCGATTCGGCTTGAAACGTGATCACATCCCCCGTGCGCAGCGTGGCCGGATCCTGCGGCCGGATCACAGCCAGACTTCCCGGCGGCATCCCCGGTTCCATGGACGCCGTCAGGACCGTGTAGGCGGTGGCTCCGGCAAGGCGGGGAATCACAATCATGATGGCCGCAACGCTCAAGATGGAAAGCAGGATCAGCCACGCTGCAATCTGCCCACCCCACCACAAAACGCCCGTTCGTTCTGGCGCATCGGCCCTGCGGCGTCCGCTCAAGCCTGATCACCTCGCCAAGAAAGCACCAGCTTGAGTGTCCCGCCAGCTGCATTCTGGTTCGTGTCTGAGGGCAGGCTGACCCGGACGCACAATACTTCCGCCGAGCCTGCGCCCTGCGGCGTCAGGTTCCTGGGCGTCGATGCTGCCGTTTGACTCAGCTTGCCTTGGTACAGGGCAGGGCCTTGAACGAGTGCGTCGGCTGGGCAGGCTGCAGCGTCAGCCACCGCATGGATGGTCAGGTCCACAGCTTCGGCAAGGGCAGTGTCAGCCGCATTGGGCGCAGGTGTCAATGAACTTGCGCCCGCAAGGCTGTAGTTCAGGTCCACGTTGCCGGCGTTGCTGATGGTCAGCGGGGCCTGCAAGTATCCCCCGGGTACAAGGGGTTTGGTGCTCAAATCCGTGAAGACAAAGTCCGTGGAGCTGCTGGTCTCGTTGCCAGCTTGTAGAGCGAGCTTTCCCGTGGTGATGGTTCCCGGAGTCAGCTGGCTTTCGGCGCGCAAGAGTGCGGCCGTGCCTTGGGCGCTTGCAAGAAGCACCACCAGCACGGCCGCAGCCAAAGCTGTCAGCAGTGTTTTACGCACGTGACAAAAAGGTTGCGTGTACGGACTAAGCGCGAACCTGGTTGAGGGTCAGCGTCAAAGAGCTGAAATTAATTGTCTGATCCATGGTGGCAGCGGGCGTCAGGTCACCTGCCAGATCCCCCTTGGGGAACGTCACCGTGATGGTCACGGGAATGTTGTAGGTGCCAGGCGCGGCAAACGAGAGCACACCCGTAGTCGGGTGCTTGCTCAGGCCAGCTGCTACATGGTCCACATCCAGCACCACGTCGGCTTCATTCAGCAAACCACCGGGTAATGCGGCCAGCTGGCCAACAGTCAGGGCACCCTGAAGGTTTTTTCCGTCGGCCTGGATGGTCACCGTCTGCTTGAATTCAAGGGTGTCGCCGGGAACAATCTTCTCGTTGGCGGCGTCGAATACAACAGGAGTGGCCGGAACGCTGATGTCGTTCCAAACTCCGGGACTAGTGGTGGTGTCCAACTTCAAGTGACCGGTGGACACAGCGCCCGCATCAATGTCGTCGGTTGCGTTCCACAGGGCAAAGGTCCCTGCTCCGCCCAACATCAACGCGCCTGCCGCACCAGCAGCGATGGCTGCCTTCATAACTTTTTTCACGAGTATTTCCTTACCCTAAAAATCATGCCCCCAGTAGGCAGTGCTCCCATCTAAACCCAGCCCTGCACGGACAATCAGGTCCCAAACGGCTATTTCTACCCGCCAAGCGGCTAAAACTTTTGCCCTTCCGACCAGTCTTCGGCGGAGCTCGCTGCCTCTTTGACCATGCGCCGTGCAGACACCTACCCCTGCGCATAGCCCCGGGTCACTTTGCCCATGCGCTCTGCCAGGGTCCAGGGTTGCGCCAGTGTCACAGCTGCGCCTCGCCAGCAGCTGATGCGGCGCATAGCCAAAGTGGTTGCCCCAGGAGTTGGCAGTATGCGCCTCGCCGCCAGCCAGTACTGCGCATGACCAAAGCGCAAACCCCACAGAAACGTAAAACAGCCAGCCAAGGTAGACTGATCAACAGGTGCGCCGGGAAGTCTGGTCGGCAATGACTTTGATGAACCCAAAAGTGGTCCCGCCACTGCTGGACCCAACGGAAGGCCGCAGCACCCATGAAATCTCCAAAAAGTACCCGCATCTTTAGCCGGGGAAGCTATTCCGAGTCCGTGCGCATCAGCACCATCCTCCGCTCAGAAACAGTGGGCGGAGCCCTCCTCCTCATAGCCACCGTGGTCGCCCTGATTTGGGCCAACTCCCCCTGGGCCAGCGGCTACTTTGACTTGCGCGACTTCAAAATTGGTCCGGAAAGCCTGCACCTCAACCTCAGCCTTGGCGGCTGGGCGTCCGACGGCCTGCTGGCAATCTTCTTCTTCGTTGCCGGGCTTGAACTCAAGCGCGAGTTCGTGGCCGGCGATTTGCGCAGCCCCTCGCGTGCCATGGTCCCCATTGCAGCCGCGGTGGGCGGCGTGATCATTCCAGCCGTGCTCTTCGTGCTCATCAACCTCCAAGCCGGGCCTGAAGTACTCAAGGGTTGGGCCATCCCCACAGCCACGGACATTGCCTTTGCACTGGCGGTCCTGGCTGTCATTAGCACCCATCTGCCCAGCGCCCTGCGCACCTTCCTGCTGACGCTCGCCGTGGTGGATGACCTCATCGCCATCGCCATCATTGCCGTTTTCTACCCCGGCGAAATGCAGTTCCAGTTCCTGGCCCTTGCCCTGCTGCCGCTGTTGGTCTTCGCCTGGTTGGTGCAAAAACGCATCAGCGCCTGGTACTTCCTGCTTCCCCTGGCATTCGCCACCTGGGCGCTTGTCCATGCCTCCGGCGTCCACGCAACAGTGGCCGGCGTGCTGCTGGGCTTTATGGTGCCTGTGCTCCGCAAGGACAAAACGCCTGAAAACGGCCCCGGTCTGGCCGAAAAGTTTGAGCACGCCATCCGGCCAGTTTCCGCCGGCCTGGCCGTGCCCGTGTTCGCGTTCTTCTCCGCCGGTGTTGCGCTGGGCGGGGTTGCCGGCCTCAAGAGCGCCTTCACCGATTCGGTGGCGATCGGCATTGTGGTTGCCCTGATTGCCGGAAAGTTTATTGGCGTCTTCGGTGCCACGTGGCTCATCACAAAAACCACCAAGGCCAAGCTCGACGACGGCCTGGCCTGGATCGACGTCGCAGGTCTTGCGCTGCTGGCCGGGGTTGGCTTCACAGTGTCCCTGTTGATCAGTGAGCTGAGCTTCGGCGCAGACAGCCCCCACTACTCCCACGCCAAGGTGGCCATCCTGGCCGGTTCCGTGCTGGCTGCCCTGCTGGCATCTGTGGTGCTGCGCAGCCGCAACAGGCACTACCGCAAGTTGGCTGAACTGGAGGAACTTGATGAGGACCACGACGGCATCCCCGACGTTTTCCAGCAAGGCGACTCCGTAAAGTAGCAGGAAAGCGCTTGTGCCGTGCCGCCGAGCGGCGCGGCACGAGCGGCGCGGCACAAGCGGCGCGGCACAAGCGGCACAAGCGGCACAAGCGGCATATGCGGCGCGGCATAATCGTCCGTGGGCCCGAACAGTGAGAGACTGGCGTGTACCAATGCCGGTGCAGAACTGGAACCACCATCGGAAGCACATTGACCAACCCCACGCCTGACACCCTGATGAAGCGACATTTTTACAAGCGGTCCCTGCGGATGCGCGTCATCCTCACGCAGTTGCCGCTGACCTTGACGGTCATCGTGCTGGTGGCCTTGGCCGCCGCCTACTACCCCAAGAGCTTGGCAGACCCCAACTTTGTTATTGGTCTGTGGCTGCAGGCGGGCATACTTGCGCTCTGCGTACTGATGCCGTGGGACAAGTTGCCGCGTGGATCATTCCTGCTCATTCCTTACCTGGACCTCATTGCCGTTGGATTCATCCGCTACGGCAGTGCCCAGTACATCACCTCCGCCGGCTTGTTGGTGCTGTTCCCCGTCTTCTGGCTGTCGGCGTCGGCAATAGCACGCAAAACTGCCGTTGTCAGCAGCACCCTTGGCACCTTGTTGATTGTCTGGGTGCCCTTGTTCCTAGGGCCTGTGCCCATCACGCCCGAGTTGCTCGCCAAGCCGCTCATCTTCCCACTCATGATGATGGCCTTCTCCGTCACGGTGGTGGTCATGACGGCAAGCATGGACAGCCAGCGCCGGGCGCTGCTACGAAAAGACACCGAGCTGCGCAATGCCCTGGCGCTCAGCCGGCAGCGCGAACAACTGCTGCAAACCGTGGTGGACACCGTGGCGGTGGGGCTTGTGGTGGTGGATCAGCACGGCAATGACCAGTTCATGAACTCCACGCAGGCCGGCATTCGCGCGTTGGCCCTGCCAACAAACATTGCCGATCCCCAGGAGAAGGACCTCCTGCTATTTGGCTACGGCAAGGTTCCGCTGACCCCTGACGCCCGCCCTGTCCGCCGCGCTATTCTGGGTGAATCCTTCACCAACTACCAGATGTGGATTGGTGAGGGAGAGAATTCCCGCGCCATCTCCACCACTGCACGCGCCATGCGGGATGAGGATGGCAGTTCCGCCGGTGCCGTCATTGCCTTCCACGACAACACGGAAACCATGGCAGCTCTTGCCGCTAAGGATGACTTTGTGGCCAATGTGTCACACGAGTTCCGCACGCCGCTGACCTCCATCCTGGGCTACCTGGCCATGATCGCCGATGAATCGGCCCGCCTCCCCGCGGACCTGACCACGTACTTGAGCATTGCCCAGCGCAACGCGCATCGACTCAACCGGCTGGTCTCGGACCTCCTGACCACCGACACCATGGAGGTCACCCCGGCAAAGACGGATGTTTCTGCCCTCATCGCCGAGAGTGTGGCGTCCGCCCAGCCCATGGCAGCCAAGAATGGGGTGGAGTTGATTCTGGAGGTCCCCGATCAGTTGCGGGCCATGGTCGACGGCGGCCGGATTGGCCAGGCGCTGGACAACCTGGTCTCCAATGCCATCAAGTACTCGCCCGACGGCGGAAACGTCACGGTGCGCGCGTGGAACGACGGCGCTGATGTGGTGTGCGAGGTCCAGGACACGGGTATAGGCATGAGTAGTGCCGAGCAGGCCCGGGTCTTCACCAAGTTCTTCCGTGCCGACCCCGCGTTGGAGCGTTCCATCCCCGGCCTGGGGCTGGGACTGCTGATCACAAAAACCATTGTGGCCAACCACGGCGGCCACATCACCGTTCAAAGTGAACGCAACGTTGGCACCACCATGCGGATAGTCTTACCTGAATGCCTGCTTGTCTCCGCCTGAGACGTCCAGCGGGAGCGAAACCCTAAGGGCATCAGCGTGCCGGGTAAAAGCCGTGGGGCCCTGGACCACAACGGTCCAGGGCCCCACGACACTACAAGGGTGGCCAACGGCCACAGTTTAGCGAACCAGTCTAGTGAACCAGGCGGTAGCCCACGCCACGCACCGTCTTGATCCAGCGCGGATCGCGCGGGTTGTCGCCCATTTTTCGGCGCAGGTTTGTCATGTGCACCTCGATGGTGCGTTCGTCGGCGTCGCTGATGTAGGTGCCCACGTCGTATTCTTCCCCGCGCAGCCAGCGCACCAGGTCGGACTTGCTGCGCACCTGCTTGCCGCCGTCCACCAGCGCATGAAGCAGGTCAAACTCGGTGCGGGTCAGCTCCAATTCGGTGCCGTCCACTTCCGCGGTGCGGTCGCCGTCGTTCAGGACCAGGCCATTGAAAGTCTTGCTCCCGGCAGCAGCCTCAGTCTCCGGCGCCGCCACGTCTGCAGGCGTCTCGGAATTGGCAGGGGCCTCCAACGCGGCGGCAGCTACGGAGTCGTCCGGGGCAGCATCGGGGCCGCCAGCGCGGGGCCGGCGCATCATCGCACTGATCCTTGCCCGCAATTCACGGGGCCGGAACGGTTTGGTGAGGTAGTCGTCGGCACCTGTTTCCAGGCCCAGCAGGGTGTCCATTTCATCCGCCCGCCCGGTCAGCATGATGATGTAGGCGTCGCTGAAGAGCCGCACACGCCTGGCCACTTCAAAACCGTCAATGTCCGGCAACCCCAGATCGAGAGTGACGATTGCCGGCTTGTGCTTCTTGACCGCCTCAACCCCATCCGCCCCGTTGCTGGCTGAGTAAACCTCAAAGCCAGCCTGGTTAAGAATTACACTGATCAGTTCGCGGATATCCTGGTCATCTTCAACAATGACTGCCACTCGAGGATTGTCCATTTTTCCCTCACTAAACTTGCAAAGACCAATAAGAAACATGCTTGTTACAGCGTCTTAGAGCCCCCAGGCCCCTTTGTAACTTACAGTATGGCATTATCGTTAGCGGTGCCTGTCCAGATTTCCCCCCACGTTGCGCAACTTTCTGGGCCATTATGAAGCAACTGCCTTGGCTGACCGGCACCCTGGCGTCGGGCAGAAATGAAAAGGTGACGGAAGCAATTTTAACGATCAGCCCTGAAAACTTGACTGAAACCGCTGGGAATCAGCTCATTAGACGCTACTTCTATGAGCGATCCACGGGGACCCGGATGTTTCTGGCCCAGCTTCCGTTCACACTGACCATTCTTTTGGCAACAGCAATTGTGGCAATTTTGCAACCGTCATATCTTGCCGGCGCAAAACTCATGGTGGCTTTGGCCATGAGCGTTGGCCTGCTGGTTGCTGCCGCAGCCGTCCCGTGGGACAAATTGCCGCGGGGATCGTTTCTGGTGATCCCCTATCTGGACTTTGTTGCTGTGGCACTTTTCCGCGACGGCAGCCACGCTCTGCTGAATGCCGCGGGCATGGTGACCTTGTTCCCGGTCTTTTGGTTGTGCGCCTCAGGCATTGCCCCTAAAACGGCTGTCTTTTCCAGCACCATGGCAAGCCTGTTGATCGTGTGGATTCCTGAATTCAATGCGCCCGGCCCCGTGACTGCCGAACAGCTGGTGCGTCCGCTCTTGACGCCTTTCATGATGCTGGCCTTCGCCATTGGCATGGTTGTCCTGACCACCAGCATGGACCGGCAGCGTGACGCCCTGATTGCCCAGGACATTGCTCGGCGAAAGGATTTGGCGGAAAGCAGGCATCGCGAGCGGCTGTTGGAAACCATTGTGGACACGGTGGGTGTTGGCGTGGTGGTGGTGGATGCTGCTGGCCACGACCGCCTCATGAATTCCACCCAGGAGGCCATTCATGTTTTGGGAGTGCCCGCAGACATCAAGGACCCGCAGGAAAGCGAACTGTTGATCTTCGGCGTCGACCGTGTTCCCCTGCCCGCCGAATCCCGCCCGGTACGCCGCGCCATCAACGGCGAATCGTTCACCAACTACCAGATCTGGATTGGTTCCGGCGAGCAGGCGCGGGCCCTGTCAACCACAGCCCGCACCATTCTCAGTGATGACGGCACGTCCGACGGCGCCGTCATCGCTTTTCACGATGTCACCGACATGGTGGAGGCCCTCGCCGCCAAGGATGACTTCGTGGCGAATGTTTCCCACGAGTTCCGCACTCCCCTGACGGCCATCGCGTCCTATGTGGCCATGGCCCTGGAATCCCCCGGATTGGCGCCTGCCGAGGTCTCCAGCTACCTGAAAATTGCCGAACGCAATACAGTCCGGCTCAATGGGCTGGTGTCGGACTTGTTGACCACCACCACCATGACTATTGACCGGGCCCCTGCCTGCGTGGCCAAGCTCATTGCAGACTCGCTTGGCTCTGCGGCGCCGGCTGCCGCAGCCAATGGGGTGACTGTGGAATCGGAGTGCCAGCAACCCCTGGTGGCACTGATCGATTCCGGCCGCATTGGCCAGGTGCTGGACAACCTGGTCTCCAATGCCGTGAAGTACTCGCCCGACGGCGGGAAACTCACGGTCCGTGCGTGGGCGCAAGGATCGGATCTGCACGCTCAGGTCAGTGACACTGGCCTGGGCATGAGTGCCGCCGATCAGGCCGGGCTGTTCCAAAAGTTCTTCAGGGCCGGTCAGGCCAGGGACCGCGGCATCCCAGGAATTGGCTTGGGCCTGATGATTTCCAAGACCATCATTGACAACCATGGCGGCACCCTGGCCGTGTCCAGTGAACAGGGCAAGGGCACCACCATGAGTTTTGTGCTTCCGGGCTGCGTGGTCAGCGAAGCAGCCCACGCCAGTTACGTCTGAGGCATCTGGTAGTCCCAAATCGTTGTGTTCCAGGCCTGGTAGAGGATTTTCTTGTACACGGGGTCGCCGGCTTGCAAGCCGTTCATCGGTATGACGCGCAGCAGATATTCGCCATAGAACGGAGCCGAGGAGGCGGGTTGGCCCCCCTCCAGCACACGCGCAGGGAAGGTCAGCGTGGCACCAAGGCCAGAAGTGGAGAATTCCGCGCCGTAGCTGGAACTGGCAGTGGTTGATTTGATGCTGACCACATAGCTGGAGGCTTGTGCGGCCGCAGCCCACGTGAGCCCAACCTTGTTGTCATTGGTGTTGACGGGCTGCGCGGCAGCGACGGCGGTGACCGAAAAAGCACCCAAGGGTGGTTGTGCTTCGGCTGTGCCGTGTTCGCAGCCCCAGTTCTGTTTGCCCGTGTACCGCAGTGTCCTATAGCTAGGGTCTCCGGCGATGCTGCCGTTCATGGGCTGGACGCGCAGTACATAGTACCCAAAGGCGTTCTGATTATTGCCAAGCTCGAAGATAGCCGTTTTAGATGTGACCGTTTGCGTTTCCTTGAATACCGTTGAAGGCGCCCTTGACTTCAGGGAAACGTTGTAGCTTGTGGCCGCAGCCGTATCTCTCGACCAATCAAAAGTGAAGTTACCGGAGGCGCCTTGGCTGCTGCACAGAATTTTGCTGGCACTCACAGTGCCTGGTCGTGCAGCAATTACAGGGTTGGCAACTATGTTCCCTTGGGTATTGGGTGGCGGCGTGGCGCTGGGTGTTGGGCTCGGCGTCAGGCTTGGCGTGGGTGTGGGGCTTGGTACAGGCGCAGCACCTGCCGTGATGGCGATGGTTGCCGTGGCACTTTGGTTCCATTTGGCAACGGCGGCCCCGCCAGCACCCAGGAGGACTATGAGCAGAAAGGCCACTGCCGCAGCAGTGAATCCTGGCAGCTTGCGCAGTTTGCCAAGGGCCCGCGCAGCGCTATTGCCCGGCGTCGGCTCTGATTGCTGCGGTCCTGCTGGGCTCATCTAGTCCTGCTCCGTTTCCGAACTGAGGTGAATATGTACGCGCATGCGCTGATGACCACAATCCATGTCCATGGGTTGCAGGCGGTGGCTTCCACATTACTTTGCAGGTGTCGTGACAGCGGCAATGGCTGTGGCGCTTCCGGTGTGGGCAGGCTGGTCGGCTGAATGGTGCCCGGCGCCGTGCCGGGGCCTGAGCCGCCGAAATTGTTCACACCACCCACGTCTACCGCCGTCCCGGGTGTTCCGGTGCCACCGCTGATGGGCAGTGAGATCACTGCAGCACCGGCGGGCAGTCTGTCAGGACGCTGCAGGCACGCCCCTGCCAACTGGCCGCCGCCGCTCTCTTGCAGCACAAACGCCAAGGTGAAGTCGGCGCCTTGATTCCGGGTGGAATTGGGGGCATCCCGTGACAGGCCTAGGTCCAGGGTTAGGGGCAGTACCTCGCCTGCGGCCAGCGTCCAGCCATCGATGACCGGGGTGCATTCGCCGGCAGTGGGCAGAGTGTTGGCTGTGGCGCCGCGGCCTGAGGCTTGCGCCTGCAGACGCAGGTGCTGGGGCAGGACCGATGGGCCAGCAGTCCCTTCGCCGGTGTCCGGGTTGCTTGTGTTGAGCACTGCGAGGCTGAAGCTTGCGCTTTCTTTGCCGGCGTTGCGGACCCAAACGAGTCCTGGCCGTGATTCTCCTGGGACATAACCTTTTGTGCTCCTAAACAGTGTTGGTATCGCGTCAGTGGCGAAGTGGACACCGTCGCGGCTTAGCTGAAGCAGATCACTCTTGTTCTCGGCGCCTGTGGCAGGTCCTGCCAGCAGTGTTCCCATGGCAATGCTTGCCACTATGGCCATGACGGCCATGCGTGCGGAGCCGGCTAGGCTGCGCAGCGGGACTTTTCTAGTCATTGTCTTTTGCATGCTTGCCGCGCTTCTTCTCCACGGCACCCCTGACCATGCTCAAGGCACCCAGGGCGATGAATCCAACAGCGATGATGGGAAGCAGCTTGCCCCTCTGCTCACCCACAGCGTGGGCGGCGAAGCCCACATACGGGACTGCGTAGAGCAGCTTTCCCTTGATCTGCACTTCCTGGACGGTGGCGGCATCTTCCAAAGAGTTGTTGTCGCCCTTGGTGGTGAAGACCCGCTCACCGTTTTGGGTGGACCCCACGGAGGTGATGCGGTGGGAGATGACACCGGGCTTGCCGGACTCAATTTGGAAGGTGATGATGTCACCCACGCGGAGTGAGGAGAACTCGGTGGGCTTGACCACCAGGAAAGTTCCGGGCGCGTACTTCGGCGCCATGGAGTTAGTCAGAACCGTGTAGCTTTGCGAGCCGGTGGCCATGGGCACCACAATCATGATCAAGGCGCTGATCACTGCCAGAAGGAGAACCACATAGGCGCTCCAGGTGCCAACCGCGTGCCGGATTCGGCGGGGTCGCGCTGAGGGTTCCGTGCCATTGTCTTGGAATGCAACATCTCGGGAGACGGGGCTGAATATAGACATGGTGGACCCTCTTAGAGTTGGTTGACAGTGATCGGGACGGCAATGGCGGCGGTTTGTCCGCTGAGGTCCGCCGGCATGGTGGCGGCCAGGGTGACCTGGAAGCAAAACACGCCACTTGCGGTCTTGGCGATGTCCACCGTGGCTGAGCCATTGGCGGGGGTTGACCCGTAGAGCGAGGCTTGGGTGCACTGTGAAAGTGCTGATGCAGCAACCACTTTGACTTGAAGATACGGTGCAAGCGGGGATGCCGCGTTGTTGTCGATGACGGGGGCGGCCGTAGTGGCCCGCACGGTGAAGACCCCTCCGGCGTTGGTCACATTGCCAATCTGAACGCCAGCATAGGTGCTTTGTCCGGGGATCACGGCCCCCGTGGGGGTGGTGCTCAAGGCAAGCGTGGCCGCGGTGCCGTTGGCCAGGGTCATGTCAGTGAAGCTGCTGGTCTTGGTGTCCGTAAGGCTGATCCGGAAATCTGCCGATTGGATGGTTCCGGCATTTGCGCCGGCAAATTTGTTCCACAGTGCGTAGCTCCCCTGCACAGTGAGCAGTCCCAGCACCACGGCAACCAGCACAAGGCCGGTGGCTTTCAGTGCGCGGGTGCTTTTCATGGCTGCTTCCGTTGGGAGGGGTGGTGGTGTGTTGGCTGGGGGCCCAACACACCACCGAGGGGGTCTGTGGTGCTGTGTGGTTTAGAGGCCGTTGCTGCCGGCCGGGGCCAGCTGCGTGAGCTCGTAGCCGATGGCGGAGAAGTCGTAGTTGGAGTTCACCGAGTCACGGT